>JACPYM010000094.1 GCA_016196035.1 Acidobacteriota bacterium
AGGACAGGGTTGTAACCGGGCGTGGGCAACGTCGCGACGTTAAAGCGATCCACGCGCAAACCGCCGATCAGGCGGAAGCGTTTGGTCACGTCTAATTCGTTTTGCACGAAGGCGCCGTAATTGTCGAAATTCGATTTGGGCACGCGCTGCGGAAACGAGGTCGTGTCGGCCACCGTCACGCCAATCGGGATGAAGAGCGGCGGCGCGGGCGGCACCAGCGCGGCCCCGAGCAACGTCACTCGCGTGCGCGACACACGCGAGTCGCGGCTGTGATCGCGGAAGAAACTGGTGCCCGCCGTCAGAATGTCGCGGCCACGGATCAGAAAGTTGGTTTGAATATCGTAGCCATAACTTTTCACGTTCTGGCGCGTGTCGCTCAGCACGTCCACGCGCGTGATCGTCTCGGCGCCCCGTTGCGGCGGGCCGCTGATGCCATACGCCGAAAAGTCATTGCGCAAGGCGCGATCCTGCACCTGATGATAGGCATTGATCGAAAGCCCGGTGAACCAGGGCGTAATGCCGCTCTTTTGATAACGCAGCCCGTACTTGTCCAGGTTGCTGAAAGGCGTACTCAGCGTCTGAAAGAAGATCGGCGGACGGAAGTCGGCGAAACCGATGTTGTCGTTGCGCCGCCGGTTCCAACTGATGCGCAGCACATCGTTGTCGGTGAAAAACAAGCGGCCCACGCTGTTGAAGGAATTGCCGTGCGAGTTGGAGTTGGGAATCTCGGAAGTCGTGCGCGTAAAGGGCGCGTTGAAATTATCCGCGAACACTCCGCCGAAAATTTGCTGGGTGACGAAGCCGCGCGGCGGCACCAACGCCGCCGCGGGCGTCGTGCTGAACACCGTCACGCGATTGATATACGCCGCCGTCGCTTCGGCAGCTTCGCCGGCGTGGTAATTGGCGTAGCGTTCGAGCATGCCTGAAAAGCGGAAGGCGAACCGTTTGCCCGACAGGCCCCATTCCGCCGTGCCGCGCCGCCCCTCTTCGTTGGAAGAATAAAAGGCATTGAACCCCGCGCTCACACGCAGCTTGTCTTTGCTGGGTTGCGGCTGATTCGTGATGAAATTGATCGTGCCCGACAAGGCGTCCGTGCCGTACAGCACCGAACCGGAACCGCTGATGACTTCGACGCTTTGTAAATTGGATGGGTCAGTCAGGCCAATTTCCACGCCCGCGCGGTCGGTGGCGACGCGCGAGGTGTTGAGGCGCTCGCCGTCCACCATAATCAGGATGCGCGATGAATCCAGCCCGCGCAGCCGGGGCCGTTGTTGAAAGGGGCCGTTGCCGACGACGGTGACGTTGGCGGTTTTAGCCAGTGAATCTTGGGTCGTGGTGTTGTTTTGGCGCTGCAACTCTTCGCTGCCGATAGCCTCGGTGCGCACCGGCACTTCCAGCGTATCGCGGTCGCCGCGCGCCGCCGTGACTGAAACCTGTTCGGTAATGCTGCCGGGCGAGAGATCGAAATTGGCTTCGAGCTTGGCGCCCGCGTCATCCAGCGTGACGTTGCGCGCAGCCGTCGAGAAACCCGCCTGTTCAACCCGCAAGCGATACAAGCCAATCGCGACACCATCGAATTCGTAATGCCCGTCCTTGTCGGTGGTGGCGGTCAATTCGGTTTGCGTGGCCAGATTTTTTAACGTGACTTTGACCCCAGCGAGGGTGCCCGCTGTACGGTCGGAAATCTTGCCGGAAATTTGCCCGCCGCTTTGCGCGGTAGCATTGATTGCGCATGCCAGCAGCATTCCGGTGGTGATGAGTAGGTGTGTAAACAATGGTGCAACCTTGGTTTTCATGGCTGCTTTCCTTTCTGTGGTTGGGAACGATTCGGGACCATAGTTAAATGAAAAGCCATTTCCAAGCCACGCCTCCTGCGGGGGACAAACCTACAGGAAACGCCCTGAATGGGCACACGACAGCGGCTGGGCCGGCGAGTTGATTGTTACGCAGAGGTCGAATAGGGCAGGTCGGTTGGATAGTTAAAGTTAAGCCTAAGTCCTGTCGAGCGTATACAATTCTCACGGCCATCAATCCTTTTGCTGAAAGCGCAGGCAGCACAACTTCGGTGGGAAAGTGGTCGCCTGTCTGATTGTTTGAGCCAAACGAAACAGCGAGGCCGAGACTATAGTGAATCTCAGCGCATCCGGCAAATGGGCTGCCGGATCGTAACCAATTTATTCCCGCGTCAGCACTGGCCCGGGCGTAAGTCAAAAAACAACACAGCAGTGGCACCCGTGTCATAGCTGGCTTGCATATCCATACTTGCTGATTGGATTGCTAACTGATGTTACGCACGGCTTGAAGTATCAAGTCTATTGACAGGTTCTTCGTGCTGGAGGCACGGCAGATATTAGCCGGTGGTGGAGCGCTTCGCGTAACCACCGGCATAACGTTGCAACCCATCCCGCGCTCCGGTAGGAGCGCAGGACAAGTCCTCGTTCTTACACGCAGTTTAGTCCTGCGTCCCTTCAGGACGCGGAGCATCTGGCTCACGTTTCCGGTGGTTCCGCCAAGCTCCACCACCGGCTAATGTCCGCCGTGCCTCCGGCACAAAGAAAGCGTCAAGTTCAATCATCAATCTCTGATTGCGTAACATCAGTTGCCAATGGAAGTTATTGCACGAAAGCACGCGAGAGGCGCTTAAAACCCAGCTTGGCGCGCTGGCAATAAACAAACACGATAGGGCAATAAGTTCTTCTGACCGGCTGGCGCGCGTCTGGCATTGCATTCGGTTGACTGAATAGTGCAGCATTCAGTTCATTCCTGGCTGGAAACGGTAAGAACCATTCGAGAACTATGTGGATTGTTAAACTGGCCCTACGGCGGCCCTACACCTTCGTCGTGGCGGCGTTGCTCATTGGGCTGTTGGGCGGCGTCACCATCGTGCGCATGTCCACCGACATCTTTCCGGAGATTGATTTGCCGGTGGCCTCGGTGATCTGGACGTACAACGGCATTTCTGCCGAAGAGATGGCCCAACGCATCGTCACGCCCAGCGAACGCGGCCTGACGACGACCGTCAACGACATCGAACACATCGAATCGCAATCGCTCAACGGCGTGGCGGTCATCAAGGTTTTTTTTCACCCCGGCGCCAAGATCGAAGCCGCCGTGGCCCAGATCACCGCGATGTCACAATCCATCTTGCGCATCATGCCGCCGGGTTCGAGTTCGCCTTTCATTGTGCGTTACAACGTCTCGAACGTGCCGATCCTGCAAGCCAGCGTCAGCAGCGACGCGCTCAATGAACAGCAGCTTTACGATTACAGCCAGAACTTCATCCGCACCCAGATGGCGACGGTGCAGGGCGCTTCGTTGCCGATTCCTTACGGCGGCAAGCCGCGCCAGATCATGGTGGATATTGACGCGCAGGCGCTTTATGCCAAAGGCCTTTCCGCCAGCGATGTCAGCGCCGCGATCAATGCCCAGAATCTGATCTTGCCCGCCGGGACGGCCAAAATGGGCAATCGCGAATATAACGTGCGGCTCAACAGCAGTCCCGAATCCGTCGAGGCGCTCAACGATCTGCCCATCAAACAGGTCGGCAACGCCACTGTTTACCTGCGCGAAGTCGCCCATGTGCGCGACGGCTCCCAGGTGCAAACCAACATT
Organism: Acidobacteriota bacterium; assembly: GCA_016196035.1. Lineage (NCBI taxonomy): Bacteria > Pseudomonadati > Acidobacteriota > Acidobacteriota bacterium. Next base: position 3,613 of record JACPYM010000094.1, read on the forward strand.
GTGCGGGCCGATGGGCGGCGTTCGGCGCTGCTGACTGTGCTCAAAAGCGGCGGCGCTTCGACGCTGGACATTGTCAGCCGCGTCAAAGCGGCCTTGCCCAAAATCATGAGCACGGTGCCGAAAGAGTTGAAGGTCAATCTGCTCTTTGACCAATCCGTCTTTGTGCGCGCGGCGATCAACGGCGTAATGGTCGAAGCGCTGATTGCCGCGTGTCTGACGGCGGCGATGATCCTGCTGTTTTTGGGCAGTTGGCGCAGCACCTTGATCGTGACGATTTCGATTCCGCTTTCGATCCTCTGTTCGATCATCACGCTCAGCTTGCTGGGCGAGACCTTAAATGTGATGACCTTGGGGGGCCTCGCGCTGGCTGTCGGCATTTTGGTTGACGACGCGACCGTCGAGATCGAAAACATCCACCGCAACCTGGGGCAGGGCAAAGCGCTCAAGCAGGCGATTCTGGATGGCGCACAGCAAATCGCCGTGCCTGCTTTCGTTTCGACGCTGGCGATTTGCATCGTCTTCGTGCCGGTGGTGTTTTTGAGCGGCGCGGCCAAATCCATGTTCACGCCGCTGGCAATGGCGGTGGTGTTTGCGATGCTGGCGTCTTACCTGCTTTCGCGCACGCTGATCCCGACGATGGTGATGTATCTGTTGCGCGACGAAGCCAAGCTCTATCACGGCGAGGGCGAATTCGTAGACGAATCGCACGGCCTGATCGGGCGCGTGCACAACGGATTCAACGAGGTGTTTGAACGGTTGCGCGAACGTTATCAAGGCGCGCTGGAATGGGCGCTCGCTCATCGGCGCATCGTGGTCTTCGGCTTTCTGGCCTTCTGCCTGGGATCGTTCATCCTCTTGCCGTTTATTGGCGAAGACTTCTTTCCAGCGGTGGATGCGGGCCAGTTCCGCCTGCACGTGCGCACGCCCGCCGGCACGCGGCTGGAAGAAACCGAGCGCATCTTCGGCCAGGTCGAAGACGCCATCCGCCGCCTCGTGCCGCGCGAAGAATTGGAGTTGGTGCTCGATAATATCGGCCTGCCTTCGATCGGCATCAATCTGGCCTATTCGGACAGCGCCACCGTGAGTTTGTCAGATGGCGAGATTTTGGTGGCGCTCAAAGAGAAACATCAGCCCACGCGTGATTACGTCAAACGCTTGCGCCGCGAGTTGAAACGGCAATTTCCCGAATTGACCTTCTTCTTTCAACCGGCGGACATCGTCAGCCAGATTCTCAACTTCGGCCTGCCCGCGCCGATTGACATCCAGATCGTCGGACGCGACCAGAAAGGCAATTACGAAATCGCGCGCCAGCTCGAACAGCGCGTCAGCCGCATTCCGGGCGCGGCGGATGTGCATTTGCATCAGGTCGTGGATCAGCCTGAATTGCGCGTCAACGTTGACCGCACGCGCGCCGAGCAGGTCGGTCTGTCGCAACGCGATGTGGCGGGCAACCTGCTGACCGCGCTCAGTTCCAGCGTCCAGACCGCGCCGAATTACTGGCTGAACCCTGAAAACGGCGTTAATTACATCGTGGCTGTCCAGATGCCGCAATACAAAATGGATTCGGTGGCGGCGTTACAAAACACGCCGATCACTGGCTCGAATGGCGCCGCCGCGCCGCAATTGCTGAGCAATCTGGCCGAGGTCGAACACAGCACGGCGCTCGCGGTGGTCAATCATTACAACGTGCAACCGACTTACGACGTGTACGCCAACGTGCAAGGCCGCGACTTGGGCGGCGTCGCGCGCGCGATTGATCGTGTGCTTGCCGAGTTCCAGCCGAAGCTGCCGCGCGGTTCGACCATCGTGATGCGCGGCCAGATCGAAAGCATGCGCTCGTCCTTCGTCGGCCTGGCCTTCGGATTGTTGTTTGCGGTGTTGCTGGTTTACTTTTTGATGGTCGTCAACTTTCAATCCTGGCTCGATCCCTTCATCATCCTGATGGCCCTGCCGGGCGCGCTGGCGGGCATTCTCTGGATGCTGTTTGTCACGCAAACGACGATCAGCGTGCCCAGTTTGATGGGCGCGATTATGTGTGTCGGCGTTGCCACGGCCAACAGCATCCTGCTCGTCACCTTTGCGAACGATCAGCGGCTGGCCGGAGTGGACGCCATCAATGCCGCGCTGGCCGCCGGGTTCACGCGCTTGCGCCCGGTGCTGATGACGGCGCTGGCGATGGTCATCGGCATGTTGCCGATGTCGCTCGGCTGGGGCGAAGGCGGCGAACAGAACGCCCCACTGGGCCGCGCGGTGATTGGCGGTTTGTTGATCGCGACCTTTGCGACTTTGTTTTTTGTGCCGGTGGTTTACAGCGTCTTGCGCCACCGGCCTGTGCGGCAACCGGAGGCGGAACTGGAGCCACTGGCGGTTAGCGCGTTCAGCGGTACAGTACCGCCTTTGCACGACCTACTAACTCTGAGGAATTAACGTTGGAGCACTCCACTCAAATCAAACCCGCATCCCGTCCAGCCGGACGATCACCGCGCACCGCCTTGATCGCGGGCGTGTTGCTCTTTGCCATTCTGTTGGTCGCCGGCATCTTGCCGCGTCTCAAACGCAACGCCGATTTGACCGCCGTCGCCAATGAACAGCAGCAATCCGCCTTGCTCGCCACCGTGGCCACGCCGCGCGCGGGCGAAGCCGTCAATGAGATCGCGTTGCCCGCCACGACCCAGGCGATTCAGGATACGATTCTCTATGCGAAAACGGGCGGTACCGTGCGGCGCTGGTACGCCGGACTCGGCCAACACGTGAAAGCGGGGCAGTTGCTGCTCGAATTGGACATCGCCTACGTCGGGCAGGAGTTGAACGAAGCGCGCCAACAAGCCACCGAAGCTGGCGAAAGCATCACCCAAGCCACTTCGGGGTTGGCGCAAGCCCAGGCGGCGCTCGAACAGGCCGAGGCGGCGTTAAAACAGGCGCGCACCAATCTGCAACTCGCTAAACTCAATCGTGAACGCGCCGATACGCTGGTCGCACAAGGCGTCGTTTCGCGGCAGGAAGCCGATGACAAACAGGCGGTCTTCGAGGCGCGCGAAGCCGATGTCGAAGCCGCGCAAGCCACCGTGCGCGTCAGGCAAGCCGCGCTCAAAACCCAGCAATCCGAAATTGACCTGCGCCAATCCACTCGCAAAGCGCGCGAGGCCAATGTGGGACGCCTCGCCGAACAACAAGCCTTTCAACGCGTCACCGCGCCTTACGACGGCATCATCACGGCGCGCAACATCGAAGTCGGCGCGCGCATTCTTGAAAACGGCGCTACCGGTACTGGACTTGGCTTGTATCGCATTACCAAGCAGGATGTGATTCGCGTCTTCACCAGCGTGCCGCAAACTTATGCGCCCGCCATGCACGCGGGGTTGCCCGTGACGATGAAAGTCAAAGAATTGCCTGAACGCACCTTCACGGGCCAGGTCTTTGGCACCGCGCACATCATTGATCCCGCCTCGCGCACGATGATGGTCGAAGTGCGCTTCCCTAATCGTGATGGACAACTATTGCCGGGGATGTACGCCGAGGTGGTATTCAGCCTGCCCGCCCCGCAACGCACGTTGCTCATTCCGGCCAGCGCGCTGGTCGCGAATGCCGAAGGCACACAAGTGCTGATCGCACGCCCGGATCAAACTGTGCATATCGTCAAGGTCGTATTGGGCCGCGATCTGGGCAAAGAGATCGAAGTGGTGAATGGCCTGGACGGCAATGAGACAGTCATTACCAATCCGACCGATGCGTTTCGCGAAGGTGTGCGGGTACAGGTGGACAAGGCGCACAAGTAAAAACGAACGCGCGCGGCTCATATTTTGGCAGATGCCTTTTCGGTCGAAAAAATGGCGCATGAATTTTCTTGTCGCCAATGTGGATACGGGGTTGCCGACAAGCCCGGCTTCGCCCTACCATCCAACCCGAACTCCCTAAACAAACGGTCAAGCTGCGCGAGGCTTTGCGGCGAAGGCCGTCAACTCACCATTTTGCGGAAGCAGAGTAAAGGAAACCGATATGCAACAGGACAAACTCTCAAGACGCCGATTCGTGACCGGCACGGCGGGCGCTGCTGCCGGAGCGATGATTCTGCCGCGCCACGTGCTGGGCGGGACAGGGTATTTAGCGCCGAGCGACAAATTGAACGTCGCCGTCGTTGGTTGTGGCGGCCAAGGCGCTTCGGATGCCACAGAACTCGTGGCGGGCGGCATGAATATCGTCGCGCTGTGCGATGTGGATTTTGGTTATGTAGATAAAGCTGTGGCCGGGCGTACCAAAGACCGCGACGGTAAGCCAAATGAACCATCCATCAAATTGCAGGAAGCCTACAACAAGGCCAAACGTCACGAAGACTTTCGGAAGATGCTTGACCAGCAAAAAGACATTGACGCCGTGCTGGTCGCCACGCCGGATCATTTGCACGCCATCATCGCCAAAGCCGCGCTCGAAGCGGGCAAGCACGTCTATTGCGAAAAGCCGTTGACGTATTCCGTGATGGAAGCGCGCGTGTTGCGTGAGACGGCGGCGAAGAATTCCAAACTCGTGACCCAGATGGGCAATCAGGGGCATTCGGGCGAAGGCGGTCGCTTCGTCAACGAATGGATTCAGGCGGGCGTGATCGGCCCGGTCAAGGAAGTCCACGTTTGGACAAACCGCCCCATCTGGCCGCAGGGCGTGCCGCGTCCGGCGCGCGTGCCGGTGAATTTTGAAGGCGGCGGTTTCGGCAACGATTGGACGGCGCGCCAACTCAACAAGGTGATTGCATCGGCGGTGGTGGGCGAATACGCAGTACCCTCGACCTTGAATTGGGACTTGTATCTAGGCCCCGCGCCCGAAGTGCCTTATCACCCGATCTATCACCCCTTCAATTGGCGCGGCTGGTCGGATTGGGGCACGGGCGCGATTGGCGACATGGCCGCGCATCTGATTGACCATCCGTATTGGGCGCTCGATCTGCGCTACCCGGCTTCGGTCGAAGCGACCTCGACACCTTGGGGCACTGATAACAAAAACAATCCGGTCAGCTATCCGCTGGCGTCGCAAGTTACCTATCACTTCCCGGCGCGCGGCAAACAACCGCCGGTCAAGCTGACTTGGTGCGATGGTGGCTTGATGCCCGGACGGCCCGACTGGCTGCCTGATAACATCCTGCTGGATCGCGGTGGTGGCGTGATCTTCCTGGGCGAGAAAGGCATCCTGCTGCACGAAACTTACGGCAAGAACCCGCGCATCTTCCCCGAAAAGCTGATGGAAGTCGCGCAGAAGGTGCCGCAGAAATACCAACGCGTCGAAACCGATGACAAGAAAAATGCTTTGCATCGGATGAACTGGGCCAAGGCCGCGATGGGCCAGGGCAAATCCACGACGCCGTTTGAATATGCTACGCGGCTGACCGAAACGATGCTGCTGGGTGTGGTGGCGATGCGCGCCGGGCAGGGCGTGAAGATCGAATACGACGGTGAGGCGGGCAAGATCACCAACATTGCTGACGCGAACAAGTACCTCCAACGCGAATATCGCAAAGGCTGGACGTTGTAAGCGCACTGTTGCTGTTATAAAGCGTAGGGGCAGACCTGTGTGTCTGCCCTGGTGGCAACAGACGGAATCGGATTCGTCAGATGCGACCGGGGCAGACACACAGGTCTGCCCCTACGTTGTTTTTAGCGATGAGATCGCTACTTCTGTTTGGCGATCACCTTCGCGGCGAACTTCACATAAGTCGCTTTGGGCACGATATTCTTGCTGACGAGTTCGCTTTTCATCTTGTATGGACGGCCCGCGATGATCTTGTCGGCATAGGCGTCGCCCACGCCGGGCAGCGTCATCAATTGTTCGCGCGTGGCGGCGTTGAGGTCCATCAGCTCAACGGCGGGCTTTTTCGCATCGCCCGCCGGTTTGGCCTGCGCGGCCGGTTTGGCTTTTTCCGCCGGTTTGGCTTGCGCAAAGATGAAGGCGGTTGTGCCCAACGCAATGAGCGCCAGCAACGTAACGTGAGTCAGCATGGATTTCAGGTTTTGCAGCATAAAGATTCCTCTCTTGGTTGCGTCCGTGGGGAAAACAGGGTTAATGGTAATTCTCAATCATCATCAAATCACTGCCGCGCCGGACGGTCAGCGGGAACAGCAAGGCGCTGCCATCCGGTAAAAGCGACAACCCAGACAAACCGCTCGAAAGGCGGCCTTCAACTTCAGCCACCCGTTTGGTGTCACCTGTCTTCAGATTGAAAAAATTGAGCGCGGTACGCATAGGAGCGCTGGCCGTAGCATAGTAGATACCTTCGTTCGTGACCAGCCACATGCGCGTGTTACTTCCACGAAGGCAAATGGAACGTGCAGTTCCGCGCCGAATTCTTCAATGCGTTCAATCGCGTGCGCTTTGCCGGGCCGAATGGCACGGTGGACAACGGCGCGTTTGGCACCGTCGGCGGGCAGGGGAACGGCCCGCGCCAGATTCAACTGGCGCTCAAGCTGATCTTCTAAACCGGAGCAGTGCTGCGACCGGCAGGCGGCGCAAGTTTGCTGATGAATAAATTGGCAAACGCGCGTTCCCAGCCGGTCGCGCGACAAACATCCACAACAGCCGGTCAGAAAAACCCGGCGGAGAGCGAGGGCCTGCCAGAAATCAGAGAGGTTGCGGACTTTTTTGATCAAACCTTTGCTTTCCTCCGGGTTTCGACCACAATGCGCCGGAGAAGGACGGAGCCTCGTTTGAAACACACCATCATTTTGTTGTTACTGCGGTAGTGATAAAAATGTAAGGCTGCGATTTTGCAGCCGCGTAGCGGCGACCTGAGTTTAGCCCGGCGTTTCAACGCCGGGTAGCGCGGCACGAATGCCTCCGTCGCGTAGCGACGGTTGAAATGGAAGCTATTACCGGACAGATTTCAAGCGTCGCTACGCGACGCCGCCACTGCGCCGTCCGCCTACCGTGGTTTGAAAACCACGGCTAAATTCAACTGTCGCTACGCGACAAAAACAAACGAGCCTTACATTTTTATCACTACCCATTTGTCTTTTGCCGAGACCGCACGCTGGAAGCGGTGCGTACCCAGGTAGCGCATTTCCTGCGTTCACCTTTACGGAGAGGAATTCGATCCATGCTACGCCGAACACTTTTTTTATGGTTGTTGCTGTGCGCGCCTGTGACGCTGCGCGCGGCTGACCCGCAAGTCGTTTACCTTTGGCCCGCCGGGCATCCGACCTTGCAGGGCGCAAACGAAAAGGAAATCACCAACCCGCCCGATCCCAAACCCGGCCAGATTGTCCGCCAATTCAAAAACATCCACAACCCTTCGATTGAATTCTTTCGCGCGCCCGCTGGCAAAAACACCGGCGCGGCGCTGATCGTCGCGGCGGGCGGCGGCCATCGCGAATTGAACACCGGCACCGAAGGCTATGACCTGATTGACTGGCTGCACGGCCTGGGCGTGAACGTCATCATTCTGAAATATCGCCTGGCCCAGACGCCGAATTACAAGTACACGGTCGAAGGCGAAGCCCTGCAAGACACGCAACGCGCCATCCGCATCGTGCGCCAGCGCGCCCGTGAATGGAACATCAACCCCAGCCGCGTCGGCTTGCTGGGCTTTTCGGCTGGCGGGGCACTGGCCGCACTCGCCGACATCCGTTTTGATCGCGGCAAAGCGGGCGCCGCTGACCCGATTGATCGGCAAAGTTGCCGCCCCGATTTCGTCGGCTTGGTTTACGCGGGCTGGTCGCCGATGGACATCACCGCGCCGCCCGATGCCGCCACGGCTTTTCTGACCAGCGCCGGGTTGGATGACGCCTTTCACGCGCGCCAGACCGTTGTGTTTTATAACTCGCTCTTCAAAGCCAATGTGCCGGTCGAATTGCATATCTATGGCCACGGCGGCCACGCCAACGGCATCAAGCCGCGCGACGGCATCCCCTTTGGCACCTGGCACATTCGCTTTCAGGAATGGCTGGCCGATCTGGGGATGATCAAACCGGTGACTGGCACGGGCTTGAGTTTCAAAGGCCCGATTGGCTTGCAGCTCTATTCCTTGCGTGAGGCCTTCGCCAGGGACGTGCCCACAACGCTCGCCCGCGTGCGCGACCTCGGCATTCAAAACGTAGAACTGGCGGGCAGCTACAAACTCGCGCCGGAAGAATTCAAAAAACAACTCGACGCCAAAGGCCTGCGACCGGTCAGCGCGCATTTCGGCTACGACCAATTCGCCAAAGACCCCGCAGCCGTTGCGCGCGAAGCCAAAGCGCTAGGCGTGCAATACGCCGGTTGCGCCTGGATTCCGCATCAAGACCCCTTTGACGAAAAGACCGCGCGCGAGGCGGCGGCGGTGTTTAATCGCGCGGGCGCAGTGCTGGCGCAACACGGCCTGAAATTTTTCTACCATATCCACGGCTACGAATTTCAGCCGCACGGCGCGGGGACGCTGTTTGATTTGCTGATGGCCGAGACCAAACCGGAGCACGTCAAATACGAGATGGACGTGTTCTGGGTTGTCCATCCCAAACAAGACCCGGTCAAGCTGTTGGAAAAATACGGCAGCCGTTTCGAGTTGATGCACGTCAAGGATATGCGACGCGACACGCCGACCGGCTTGCTCACTGGCAAATCGGATGTGACCAATGACGTAGCGCTCGGCGCCGGCATCCTGAAATGGCCGGAGATTTTGAAAGCCGCGCAAGCCGCTGGCGTGAAATGGTATTTCATCGAAGACGAGTCACCGACGTCAGTTGAACAGATTCCGATCAGCATGCGGTTTTTGGAGCAAATACGGTTTTGATGACTTTCGCCCACGAAGGCACACGAAGAAGACACGAAGTTTTGTAATTATCTTCGTGCTTTCTTCGTGTGTCTTCGTGGGCAATCTCCCCAAGGCAACCTATGAAACAATTGATCACCATTTGCCTGCTCGCAGCCCTCGCGTTGTTTTTGCGTGCCAGCAGCGTCTCTTCCCAACAACCCACGCCCACACCCATCGGCAGCTTCGACAACCACAGCGATGTCGGCGCGGTGCAAAAGCCCGGTTCGGCGGAATACGACGCGATGGCGAAGACGTACACCATCACGGGCGGCGGCGAAAATATGTGGGCCGCTACCGACGGTTTTCATTTCGTCTGGAAGCGCCTCTCTGGCGATGTCTCGCTGGCCGCCGACATCAAGATACTCGGCACCGGCGGCAATGCGCACCGCAAAGGCGTGCTCATCATTCGCCAGAGCCTCGATGCCGATTCGGCCTACGCCGACGCGGCGCTGCATGGCGACGGGCTGACTTCGTTGCAATACCGCGAAGTCAAAGGCGGCCCGACGCGTGAGATTCAATCTAATGTCAAAGGCCCGGCGCGGTTGCGTATCGAAAAAGAAGGCGACTATGTGTTTATGTCTTTGTTGCCCACCGGCGCGCCTGCCGGTGAAAAGCCGCGTTCGGCGGGCGGTTCGTTCCGCCTCAAACTGAATGAGCCGTTTTATGTCGGCCTGGGCGTGTGCGCACACGACAACAACGCCAGCGAGAAGGCCGTCTTCTCGAACGTCGAACTCATCAACAAACCGCGCGTCGTCGAAAGCACCCTCGAAACCGTCGCCATCGCTTCCAAAGACCGCAAAGTTGTTTACACCGCCGAAGAGCATTTCGAAGCGCCCAACTGGTCGCGCGATGGCAAATACTTTTTGTTCAATCGCGCTGGCCGCATGGTCAAAATGCCAGTCACTGGGGGCACGATTGAAACCCTTGACACCGGCTTTGCCACGCGCTGCAACAACGATCACGGCATTTCGCCGGATGGGCAATGGCTCGCCATCAGCGATCAATCGCAAGAGCAACGGCGTTCGCTGATTTATGTGCTGCCCATCACGGGCGGCACGCCGCGCCGCATCACCAAGCTCGCGCCGTCGTATTGGCACGGCTGGTCGCCCGACGGCAAGACGTTGGTCTATTGCGCCGACCGCAACGGTAATTTCGATGTGTATTCCATTCCCGTCGAAGGCCCCTTTGAAGAAAAAGCTGAGAAACGCTTGACGACGGCGGACGGTTTGGACGATGGGCCGGAGTATTCGCCGGATGGTCAATACATCTATTTCAACTCGGTGCGCACGGGCCTGATGCAAATCTGGCGGATGAAGGCCGATGGCAGCGAGCAAACGCAAATCACCAAAGACGATTACAACAACTGGTTTGCGCACCCCTCGCCGGATGGCAAATGGCTGGCGCTGGTTACGTTTGAAAAAGATGTCGTGGGTCATCCGGCCAACAAAGATGTGATGTTGCGGTTGATTTCCGTGACGGCTACGGAAACGACGCTGAGTTATGGCGAACCGCAAGTGCTGGCGAAACTCTTCGGCGGGCAAGGCACGATCAATGTGCCCTCGTGGTCGCCGGACAGCAAGCAATTGGCGTTTGTGAGTTACCGGTTGGTGAGCAAGTAAAGCAGTACCACTACATGCTGACGAGGGAACAAATCAAACAATTCGTGGCCGACGGTTTTGTGCGCCTTGACCAAGCTTTTTCGCGCGCACTAGCTGAGCGTTGCTGTGCGCTCCTTTGGGCGGATTTGGGGTGCGATCCGGCTGACCGCTCAACCTGGCATCAGCCGGTTGTTTGGTTAGGGGATTACCAACAAGAACCGTTTGTAAAGGCGGCCAATACGGCCGTCTTGCACATGGCTTTCGAGCAGCTTGTGGGTATAGGCAATTGGCAGCCGCGCGGAAGTTTGGGTACTTTCCCGGTGCGTTTTCCGTGCGACATTCCGGGCGGCCATGATATGGGCGACACGGGTTGGCATATTGACGCGAGCTTTCCCGGTGCGGATTCAGACCCCAATAATTATTTGACGTGGCGCGTCAATGTTCATTCACGCGGGCGGGCGTTGTTGATGCTGTTCCTGTTTTCAGACGTGGGCGAACTGGATGCGCCCACCCGCATTCGCTGCGGCTCACACCTGGAAGTGGCACGGCTGCTGGCCCCGGCTGGCGAAAAAGGCTTGGCAATCCGGGATCTGGACTTGAGCGCCACCGCCACTTGCCCGGAAACGCTGGCGACGGGGCAGGCCGGGACGGTGTATTTGTGCCATCCCTTTTTGACACATGCCGCCCAAATCAATCGCGGTTCTCAACCTCGCTTCCTGGCCCAACCGCCGCTGCTCCTAGCGCAAGCGTTGGCAAAAGGGTTTGAACTGCGGGGCCAACAAACTGCTGCGTTAGTGCCGGTGGCGTTGGCAATTCGACAGGCGCTCGGCCAAACGAACTTAGATTCAGATTGATTTCGCAGGCGCGGCCACGGATTGGCGAGCGCAAACTGCGGCGACGCCGCTGCTTCACTTTCAAAACGACTCTACAAAAATATGAACTCAACAGTTCGCAACATCACGACCACGGCCATCGCACTGCTGGTGATTTGGTTGGGTGATTTGGCGACCGTCCGGGCCGCCGACAAACCCAACTTCCGCACCATCGAACTCTGGCCCAACGGCGCGCCCGGCGCGACGGGCACAAGCGACGAAGACAAACCCGCCATCACGCCGTTCATTCCCGACGCGGCCAAAGCGACGGGCGCGGCCATCCTGGTGATTCCCGGCGGCGGCTTTACCCTGCGCGCAACCGATCACGAAGGCGTGCAGGTGGCGCAATGGTTGAAAGAACGCGGCATCGCGGCCTTCCTGTTGCGCTATCGCATCCGTCCGTTGTACAGCCGCGAACATTGGTTGCGCGACGCCCAGCGCGGTATGCAATTCATCCGTGCGCGCGCCGCCGAATATCGCGTGGACGTGAACCGCGTCGGCGTCATCGGCTTTTCCGCCGGAGCGCAACTGGCGGCGGATGCGACTTTCAATCCGCTGGCGGGCGAGGCTGCGGCGAGCGACCCTCTTGACCGCGTCGCCAGCCGCCCTGACTTTCTGATTCTGTCTTACGGTTCGATGCAAATGCCTGCGGCGGCTCAGTCGGCAGCGAATACCAAGCTGCCGCCCACGTTTATGTATTGCACCGCCGAAGACACCGGGCAGATGCGCGGGATGGTTGATCTATACGCCAGCCTGCACAAAGCCAACGTGCCGGTCGAAGCGCATTTCTTTGCCACAGGCGTGCACGGCGTCGGCTTCGCGCAAGGCGATCCGGTCTTGGGCGAATGGCCGCACCTGATGCACCGCTGGTTGACGGTGGGCGGCTGGCTGACCGGCAAGACGCGGCTGGCGCTGAAAGGCGTGGTCAAACTGGACGGCGCGCCGCTCGTGCGCGGCGTCGTGCTGTTGACGCCGGTGGATCAACCCAACGCGCCCACGGTGGTGGCTTACATCACGAACGCGCACACCAACGCGCTTGGCTCCTTCGACATCAGCCCAGAGCAAGGGCCGGTCGCGGGCAAATACCGCGTCGAAGTGCGGCAAGACGCCACGCGCTGGCTCAGCAACTCGCGCGATCCGCTGATGCTCAAGATGACGGCGAAACAACGCGACCGCACGCTGACCGACGCCGACCGCAGAGAGTGGGGCGATTACGTCCGCCAGCGCGACCTTTCGCCCAGCATCGAAAACCAGCGCGTCTTCGACCGCCAACGCCTGCAAGACAAGGCTGATTACATCGTCGAGATCAAACCGGGCATGCCGGAACTCACGCTCGCGGTGTTTAGCCGCTGATTTACTGTTCGACAAGCTGCCAGCTTGTCGAGGGGCGTGGCAGTTAATCCTATTGGCTCGCACGCTGAGACTTCGACAAGCTGGCAGCTTGTCGCACACTTGCCGGACAAGAATAAAACCTGCCGCTGACTTTTGGTTTGGGGTGTGCTTCAATCCCGCCACCGACCTTCCCAACAGCAGAGGCAAATTGAATGGCAGCATCCGCAGACGTTTATCAAAGCGCGCGGCTGGCGCGGGGTTATGCGTATGACCGCCCGCCCGTGCATCCCGCGATCATTGCGCGATTACGCGAGCATTTGCAGTTGCGCGAACGGCTGCCGCGCGCGCTCGACATCGGCTGTGGCGCGGGCCTTTCGACCGCCGCGCTCGAAGCGGTGGCTACGTGTGTCGCCGGCATTGAACCGGTCGCGCCAATGTTGCAGTTTCGCGCCGCCGTCACGACCACCGCGCACTTTGCCGTCGCGCGCGCCGAGCAGTTGCCGTTCGCCGCGCAGAGCTTTGATTTGCTGACGGCGGCGGGCTCCTTGAATTACGCCGACCTCGCGTTGTTTTTGCCCGAAGCGGCGCGTGTGTTGAAGACGAATGGCGTGCTGGCGATTTACGACTTTTCCGAAGGCAAGCGGTTGCGTGATGACGCTCGACTGGAACAGTGGTACGCCGCATTCAAACAACGTTACCCCGCGCCGCCCGGTTATGACTTTGATGTGCGCGCACTGCCGTATGAAAACGCCGGCTTGCGCTTGTGCGGCTATCACGAATTGGAAGTCGCCGTGCCGCTGACGCACGCCAACTATGTGCGCTATGCATTGAGTGAAACCAGCGTCGAACAGGCGCTGGCGCGCGGCGCGGCGGAAACCGACATCGAAACTTGGTGCCGCGAGACGCTGGTGGACATCTTTGACGGCACGCTGCGCGAGGTGCTCTTCGATGCATATATCGCCTATGTGCAACGTGGTTGAATGATGCCGAGTGCAATCGCAATCAAATTGCTGGGCGTGGGCGACGAAGCCGTGTTGCACGCGGTTGCGCCGGGCGTGTTTGATGATCCGATTGATGTAGCCGCTGCGGCTGCATTTCTGTCTGACTCGCGCCATCACCTGGCGGTCGCCCTTGCTGATGGTCAGGTGGTTGGTTTTGTCAGCGCCGTGCATTACGTGCATCCCGACAAGCCTGCGCCGGAATTGTGGATCAACGAAGTCGGCGTTGCTCCGTCTCAGCAAGGGCAAGGCCTCGCGCGGCATTTGCTGGAAGCAGTATTGAATGAAGCGCGCCATCTGGGTTGCAGCGAAGCCTGGGTGTTGACGAATCGCTCAAACCACGCGGCAATGCGCTTGTATGCACGCTGCGGTGGACGTGAAGCACCGGCAGACGCGGTGATGTTTGAATTCAACCTTAACAACTCAGAGAGCATACCCGTATGAAAACAACCCGCAGAGAATTGCTCAAAGCCACAGGCGTTGCGGCGCTGGCTCCCGCTGTCCTTTCTGCCACGCAAAAAGGCATTTGGCCACCTGCTGAAACCGGCGCGCCCAAAATCTGCCTCGGTGTGAATCCTAATGCCGATGCCGCGCTGATGCGCCGCGTCAAACAGCTTGGCGTGGATTACGTACTGATGGGCGGGCCGCTGATGCCGTGGACGGAAGCCGATTTGCGCGGGCGGCTGAACCGTTTCAAAGCGGGCGGCCTGACGATCATCAACATGATGATTTCCGGCTTTCCGAAAACGATTTATGGCAAGCCGGGCCGCGACGAAGAGATCGAGAAAGTCATCCAGTCCATTCGTGCCGCCGGAAAAGCCGGCTTGCCAGTGATCGAATATAACTTTTACGCGCACCGCATCGTCGAGGGCTATTACGAAGAGTTGGGCCGCGCGGGCGCGGGGATGACGGCCTTTGATTACGACCGCATCAAAGACCTGCCGCCGCTGCCGGACATCGGCGCATGGACGCTCGATCAGATGTGGACGCACATCACCTACTTCCTGAAAGCCGTCGTGCCCGAAGCCGAAAAAGCAGGCGTGCGGCTGGCGCAACACCCGAACGATCCGCCCGCGCCGATCAGCCGCGGTTCGCAGCAGATCATGGCTACGCTGGCGGGTTGGAAGAAACTGGTGGACATCGTCAAAAGCCCGCACAATGGCATCACCTTCGATTGCGGCGTGACGCGCGAACTGGGTGAAGACCCGGTCGAAGTGGCGAAATACTTCGGCGCACGCGATTGCATCAACCACGTCCATTACCGCAACGTCATCGTCAAGGAGCCTTACAAGAAATACGCCGAAGTGTTTTTGGACGAAGGGCAAGTGAACATGTTCGCGGTGATGAAAGAACTGGTGCGGCTGAAATACGCGCGCGGCCTGTATCCCGAACATCCGCGCGCGCTTGATTACGACCGCGAACGCACTGGGGGAATCATCGGGCAATATGCACCGGTGGGCGGTGGCGGATTTGGCGGCGAGATTTATAACGTGGGGTATACGCGGGCGATGTTGCAGGCGGTGTTGGCGCGGTAATTCGCAGACAGGATCCGGCTTGCTCTCATGGCGCAGGAAACCTTTGAAATTCTGGATGGCGTGCGGCGGGCAAAATCTTATGAATTGCTCGGAAAACCGGCGATTCCGGCGGAAGTGATTGACGAGGATGAGCACACAATCGCGCGCCATGACGTGCCGATAGACGCCTTGCGCGTCACGACCAAGCGGAGTATTGATGTGAGCACGCAAAAGGAATGGGAACGCTTTATGAAAACGTTCAATGAAGTGAAAGCGGGCTTGCCCACCCCGCCGATTCTGGTCACGCCCGGTGCGGAGGGGCGCACGATTCGTGAGCTTCAACTCGACCCAACTGGCGAGGATCAATGAAGGAGGATGCGTATGGTTCGCGCAGAGAAATATGCCCAGGCGCTATCCGCGCTACAACAAATCATTATCCGCGCCAGATTCCTGGCGGCCAAAGAAAACCTGGCGTCCAAGGCCGTTGGCTTGCTGGATGCGGCGGAAGAATTGCCGCGCTTGCTGGCGGACAAAGAAGACCGCACCGACGAATTTGCAACGGCGCTGGCAGCGATTGCCGAAAAGTATCCTTATTGCGGCAATCTTTTCGCGGAATTTAGCCGCGAGCCGCGCGGCGCAGTGACTGAACTCGTAGACGAATTGCAGTTTGTGTAGTGCAACGATGTTGCAGGCGGTGTTGGCGCAGTGAAATGCAGGTAAGTTAGACCGAAATTTTTAGGCCAAATAGAAGAAAGGAGACGGCATGATGAGTAAGAGGTGCGGCGGTAAACTCCAGTTGCGAAAGTAGCTGGAGTAGATAGGTCAGAGGTTGAATCATCTCGTTGTGGCGATTGACCACGTAAAGGAGA
>JACPYM010000095.1 GCA_016196035.1 Acidobacteriota bacterium
GTTTTGCAGCCGCGTAGCGGCGACCCGATTTTAGCCCGGCGTTTCAACGCCGGGAAAGCTTGGCAACGGTTCCGCGTCGCGTCAGCGACGCCTGAATTCAAGCGTCGCTGACGCGACGCGGAACCGTTGCCAAGCTTTCTACCGTGGTTTGAAAACCACGGCTAAACTCAACTGTCGCTACGCGACAAAAACTGATGAGCCTTGCATTTTTACCACTACCTACAGTTTTACTCACACCTCATTTGAAACTATTGAAGCTTGAGCGTCCGCCGCCAGCGCCGCGAGCCGCGGTTTTCCGCTGATGATAAAAACAGCGGCCTTGCTTGCCGTGACCTGGCTGGATCCGCCGAAGGCATTACGTTATGAGTGAGAAAACGACCTCTGAATACATCCACGGCACCGACCCTGAAGAGCAGGCGCGCCTGTCGCTGCTCAATGATTTGCTCAACGTCGGCTCGTTGCGCGAACTGCATTTGCAGGTCGGCGAACGCATCCTCGATGTCGGCAGCGGCCTGGGCCAACTGTCGCGGGCGATGGCGCGGGTGGCGGGCGAGCGCGTGCTGGGCATCGAACGCAGCGCCGCACAAATTGCCGAGGCCGTGCGCCAGGCCGCGCAGGCGGGCGAAGCCGCGCTGGTCGAATTCCGGCAGGGCGATGCCTTGCAGTTCCCCTTGCGTGACGAAGAGTGGGGCACGTTCGATCTGGCGCACACGCGCTTTCTGCTCGAACACCTGCCCGACCCGTTGCCCGTGGTGCAAGCGATGGTGCGCGCGGTGCGGCCCGGCGGACGTATTGTGCTGGAAGACGACGATCACGATTTGTTGCGCCTCTGGCCGGAGCCGCCCGGCTTCGCGGCGTTTTGGCAGGCGTATCAGCGCAGCTATGAACACCTGGGCAACGACCCTGTCATCGGGCGGCGGCTGGTGTCGTTGCTGGTCGAGGCCGGCGCGGCCCCGGTGCGCAACACGTTTATCTTTTTTGGCAGTTGCCAGGGCGAACCGCATTTCGCGCATTACGTCGAAAACTTGATCGGCGTCATCCACGGCGCGCGCGCCACTGTGGTCGAGGCTGGTTTGTTGGCTGCCGCGCAATTTGACGCGGGCCTCGCCGCCTTGCACGAATGGAGCCGCGACCCTGCCGCGACGCTCTGGTATGCGGTCTGTTGGGCGGAAGGCCGCCGCGTGCATTGAAACACGGTTGCGCGGTTTGGTTCGGCGGCGCGCTCGGACGGGCTGAACCCTCAATCGTGTCCGCCAAGTCATCACTGCCACTGATAGCGGTTTGCAAGTATGTGCGACCGAGACGATACGGAGAGCGGTCGCGACCTGGCAGCTCGTTGGTGTGCGACACCGCAGCACCAGGTCACGACCGCTCTCCGTATCGTCTCGGTCGCAGGTCATCCCCAACTGCAAGCTGCTATAACGCTTTTGGGAAGCGTCATTCTCAAAAGTGGACACCCGCCGTTGGCGTACCGCCACAATGCCGAAGCCATTGAAGAACTTACCCCCGCCGCTGTCTTGGCACGCTGCTTGGAACTGCACTCTTAACCGGCAGTTCGTTTTCTATCAAGAGGAGCAACGATGAACACCTTACTGCAAGACCTACGCTTCGGCGCGCGAATGTTATTCAAACAACCGGGCTTCACGCTGATTGCCGTCGTCACGCTGGCGCTCGGCATTGGGGCGAATACGGCGATTTTCAGCGTGGTGAATGGCGTCCTGTTGCGCCCGCTCAATTACCGCGAACCGGAGCGCCTTGTGACGCTCTTGCACGAAGGGCGCGGGCCGGTTGCACCCGCCAATTTTCTGGACTTTCGCGCCCACGGCCAAAGCTTCGCCCAGATGGCGGCGGCGGAAGCCTGGGGCGGCGCGCTCACGGGCAACGACCGGCCCGAACAACTCAGCGGCTTGCGCATGGGCGAAGGGCTGTTCGACATGCTCGGCGTGCCCGCGCTGTTGGGGCGCACCTTGCAAGCCGAGGACTTTCAGCCGGGCCAAGAGCACGTGTTGCTGCTGAGCCACAAACTTTGGCAGCGCGTCTTTGGCGGCGTGGCGGATGTCGTGGGCAAGCAGGTGCGGCTGAGCGGCGAAAGCTACACGATCGTCGGGGTGATGCCGCCGCAGTTTCAATTCCCGCCGTTCTGGTCAACGCGGGCTGAGATGTGGACGCCGCTCGATTTGCGTGCGCGCGCCACCAGCCGGGGCGGGCAAAGCCTGCGCGTGTTTGCGCGGCTCAAACCGGGCGTGACGCTCGTGCAGGCCCAGACCGAGATGGAAGCCATGAGCAAACAACTGGCGGCGGCCTACCCGGCAGCCAACACCGGCCTCAACATTCGCGTCACCACTTTGAATGAAAAAATCGTCGGCGATGTGCGCCCGGCTTTGCTGATTTTGTCGGTGACGGTTGGCATGGTGTTGTTGATTGCTTGCGCCAACGTCGCGTGTTTGTTGCTGGCGCGCGCGGCGGCGCGGCAAAAGGAAGTCGCGATTCGTGGGGCGCTGGGTGCCAACCGCTGGCGCATTCTCAGGCAGATGCTGACCGAGAGTTTGTTGCTGGCGTTGGGCGGCGCGTTCAGCGGCGTGTTGTTGGCCGTCTGGGGCGTCGAATGGTTGACCGGCTTGCTGGCAGGTAATAGCACGAGTTTCAGCGTGCGCCTACCGCGTCTGAACGAAATTCAAATTGATGCGACGGCGTTGTTGTTCACCTTGTCCGTCGCATTGCTGACCGGTTTGCTCTTCGGCCTCGCGCCCGCGCTGGCCGCGTCAAAACCGGATTTGAATCAGGTACTCAAAGAGGGCGGACGCGGCAACACGGGCGGCCCCAGCCGCTGGCGCGCCATGCTGGTCGTCGCCGAACTCGCTTTGTCGCTGGTCTTGCTGATCGGCGCGGGCCTGCTGGTCAGTAGCTTTCTGAAGCTGCAAGCGATTGATCCGGGCTTCAATCCGCGCAATTTACTGTCGGCGACGGTTTCGCTGGCGGGGGCGACGCAGTATGTCGGCCCGGCGCGCGAGGCTTTTTACCGGCAATTGACAGAGCGGCTCAAAACAGTGCCGGGCGTCACAGCGGCCAGCGCGATCAACCACCTGCCGCTGGCGGGCGATACCTGGGGAACCAATGTGGTGTTTGAAAATCAACCCTTGCCACCGCCCGGCCAAGAGGCAGGCGCGACCTTCCGCGTCTGCCGCCCGGATTATTTCAGCACGATGGGCGTGCCGTTGCGCGCGGGCCGCGAATTCACCGAGCGCGATGCGCCGGATGCGCCGCGCGTGGTGATCGTCAACGAAACCCTGGCGAAACGCTACTGGCCGTCGGAAGAGGCCCTCGGCAAACGCCTCACGCTCGACGATCCGCGCGACCGCACACAACCGGTGCAATGGCTCACCGTGGTCGGCGTCGTCAAGGATGTGAAACAGGGAAGCTGGACCGCCGCGCCCGAGAACGAAATCTATCTACCCTTTCAACAAGACCCGATCTTTTATGCCGGTACCGCCGGGCACATGACTGCGATGACGTTGGTCGTGCGCACCACCGTCGCGCCGCAAACCCTCGCCCCGGCGGTGCAGGAGGCCGTCAGAGCGCTCGACCGCAACCTGCCCGTCTCGGCCAGCGTGAGCATGGAGCAAGTCGTCGCGGATACGCTCTGGCAGCCGCGTTTCAACTTGCAACTGATCGGCCTCTTTGCCGCCCTGGCGCTGGTGTTGGCGGCGGTCGGTCTCTACGGCGTGATGTCCTATTCGGTCACCCAACGCACGCACGAAGTCGGTTTGCGCATGGCGTTGGGGGCGGGGCAGCGCGATGTCATTAAGCTGATGGTCGGGCAAGGGATGAAACTGGCATTGCTCGGTGTGGGCCTGGGCCTGCTGGTGGCGCTGGCGTTGACGCGGTTGATGACGAAGCTGTTGTTTGGCGTGAGCGCCACTGACCCGCTGACCTTTGCGGGAATCGCCTTGTTGCTGACGCTGGTCGCGCTGCTGGCTTGTTACATCCCCGCCCGGCGCGCGGCAAAAGTTGATCCGATGATTGCGCTGCGGTGCGAATAGATATTGGATGCTAGAAGCTGGCTGCTATAGACCTCAAGAAAAAGAATTTCCCTAGCAAGCTCCAACGGAGCATCAGCCAACAGCCTGGGGTGCAGCCCCAGGCTGCACATTGAGTCGTTGCGCGAAGCCCTGAAAGGGCGCCAGCCATAGGCTTGGCTGGCGCCCTTTCAGGGCTTGCCGAACCATTTGCACGCCCCCAGGGCTTCACCCTGGGCTGTTGGCTGGCCGTCCCTTTGGGACTTTTCGGAAATTCTTTTTCTTAAAAACTATAGGAAAGGAAGCCAGCCTCTAGCCTCCAGCTTCTGGCATCTCCTATGAGGTATTTATGCAAATCTTAACTCAAGACCTGCGCTACGGCGCGCGAATGTTACTGAAGCAACCCGGCTTCACGTTGATTGCCGTGCTGACGTTGGCGCTGGGCATCGGCGCGACGACGGCGATCTTCAGCGTGGTGAATGCGCTGGTGTTTCGCTCGCTGCCTTTCACGGAAGCCGAGCGGCTGGTCTGGATCGCGAATGTCGGCGCAGATGGGTTGTCGGGGCAGACGACGCGAATGAACAATTTTCTGGACTGGCGCAATCTCAATCAGTCGTTTACCGATCTCGCGGGCTATTTTGCCTTCTCCGATTACGAAAGCTTCAGCCTCACGGGCAGCGGCGAACCGGAGCGATTGACGGGCTATTTCATCACGCAAAATTTCCTGCCGCTGTTGGGCGTGCAGCCGCTGTTGGGGCGCAATTTCGATGCGGACGAAAGTCGCTTGAACGGACGCAAAGCCGTGCTGCTGAGTTATGGATTCTGGCGACGACGCTTTGGCGGTGACGCGAAAATCGTCGGGCAAACCATCACGCTCAAAGATCAGGCGACAGTGGTCGTAGGCGTCTTGCCCCCGACGTTTGATTTCGCTTCGACGTTCACGCCCGGCACACGCGTAGACCTGCTCGCGCCGTTTCCGATGGCGAAAGAATTAGACCGTATTGGGAATACGCTGGCCGTCATTGGCAAGTTGAAACCGGGCAGCCACATCCCGCAGGCGCAGGCGGAATTCGATGCGCTGAATCAGCAATTGCAGAAACAATATCCGGCCCGTGGCGCTGGGTTCGGCGCACGGATGACAGACCTGCAACAACAGATCAACGGGCGCTTTCAGCGCGGCCTGTGGGTGCTGTTGGCGGCGGTCGGCTGCGTGCTGCTGATTGCCTGCGCGAATCTCTCGAACCTGATGCTGGTGCGGGCTTCGGCGCGCCGCAAGGAGATTGCGTTGCGACTGGCACTCGGTGCCACGCGCTGGCGTTTGGTGCGCCAGATGCTGACGGAAAGCGTGTTGCTGGCAGTTGCTGGCGCGGCAGTTGGCTTGTCGCTCGCGCTGTTCGCAACCGATACCATCGCGTCCACCAATGCGTTCAGCCTGCCGCTGTTGCAATCGGTGAAGGTGGATATGACGGCGCTGTTGTTCACGCTGGCGGTGACGATTGGCACGGGACTGCTATTTGGCATGATGCCCGCGTTGCAAGCGACGGGGACGAATGTGCAGGAAGATTTGCAGGACGCGACGCGCGGCTCCAGCGGAGGCAAACAACGCGGACGGTTGCGCGACACTTTGGTGGTTGCCGAAATCGCGCTGGCCTGTGTGTTGTTGATTGGTGCGGGCTTGCTGATGCGCAGCTTCTGGCAGGTGCTGCAAACCGATCCCGGTTTTCGTGCGGAACGAACGGCGGTCTGGCGCATTGAGCCGGGACAAAAATATGACACCCCCGGCAAAAAAAATGCGCTGTATGCTGCGCTCACCGAACGCGTTGCCGCGCTGCCCGGCGTCGTTTCGGTGGGACTGACCGATACGCTGCCGCTGGGGCGTAATCGCAGTTGGGATGTGCGCGTCAAAGGGCAAGCCGTGCGTGAAGGCATTGGCGTGTTTCCGCGCATGATTGATCCCGGTTATCGCACGACGATGGGGATTGCTTTGCGAGCCGGGCGCGACTTCACGAAATTCGACACTGAGAAAACCGAACAGGTGACGATGATCAGCGAAGCTCTCGCCCACCGTTTGTTTCCCGGCCAGGAAGCCGTCGGACGCCAGGTGATCACGGGCGACCGCGAATATCGCGTGACTGGCGTTGTGAGTAGTGTCCGACACAGTTCGCTCGAAGCCGAGGCCGAACCGGAAATGTATTTTCCGCTCGCGCAAGCCGTGCAAAGCTCGATGGAGATGGTAGTGCGGACGACGCAGCGACCAGCGGCAATGGCCGCAGAGATTCAACGCGCCTTTCACTCGGTAGATGCCAATCTGCCTGCCCGCGACTTTCGCACGCTGGAAGGCATCGTGGCGCAATCGGTTTCGCCGCGCCGCTTTGTGATGCTGTTGCTGGGCGGCTTTGCGGGGCTGGCGCTGTTGCTGGCGGCGCTGGGGATTTACGGCGTCATTTCGTTTTCCGTCGCGCAACGCACCAATGAAATCGGCATCCGAATCGCGCTGGGCGCACAGGCGGCAGACATCTTCAAGCTGGTGCTGGGACAGGGCGCGCGGTTGATTGTCGGCGGTATTGTCATTGGCTTACTGGGCGCATTGGCTCTGACAAAAGTGATGCAAAGCTTGTTGTATGGCGTAAGCGCGTCTGACTTGCTGACCTTTGCCGCTATCACGACGTTGATCTCTTGCGTAGCGTTGCTGGCCTGCTGGATTCCGGCGCGGCGAGCAACAAAAGTTGATCCAATGATTGCGCTGCGGTGCGAATGATGCACCACGCCAATACGTCGGCGGGCGTGATGCCGAGGGCTGTCGGATGCAGAAACTACACCTTGACACCGATCTGGGCGGCGACATTGACGATCTGTGCGCGCTGGCAATGGTGCTCAATTGGCCGGAAGTGGAGTTGCTCGCCGTCACCACGGTGGCTGAACAGCAGGGCCAACGCGCCGGTTATGTGCGCCATGCGTTGCGGCTGGCGCAACGCCCAGATATTCCCGTTGCCGCTGGGGCCGACATTGCGCAGCACGCTTACCGCGTTTGGCAGGGCTTGCCCAACGCCGCCGACTACTGGCCGGAACCGATTCCGCCCGCCCGTCCCGCGTTGGACGAAGCGCTGGCCCTGCTGGCGCGCAGCATTGAGCAAGGTGCCACCATTGTCGCCATTGGCGCGTTCACGAACCTGGCGTTATTGGAACAGCGCCAGCCCGGCATCCTGCGCCAGGCTCGGTTATATCTGATGGGCGGATATGTCTTCCCGCCCCGCGCCGGATTCCCGCAATGGGGGCCTGAGATAGATTTCAACGTCCAGGTTGATGCCGCCTCGGCGCAGTTGGTCATCACGCATTCCAATCCGACCTTCGTCACGCTGGCGGTCAGCGTCGAAACCTCGTTGCGCCACGCCTATCTGCCCCGCTTGCGCCAGGCCGGGCCGCTGGCGCAACTGATCGCGCGGCAGGCCGAGACGTTTGCGCGGGACGAAAACCACGCTGCGCAGTTTGGGCAAACGTGTGCGGGTGTGCCGGACGATACGATCAACTTTCAGCACGATGCGCTGGCGTGCGCCATCGCCCTGGGCTGGCGCGAAGGC
This sequence comes from Acidobacteriota bacterium, assembly GCA_016196035.1. Lineage (NCBI taxonomy): Bacteria > Pseudomonadati > Acidobacteriota > Acidobacteriota bacterium. The sequence goes on from JACPYM010000095.1 coordinate 7,595, forward strand.
GTGGAAATTCGTGAGTTGCCGTTGCGGTCGGAAATCAAAGACGCCTGGCTCTGCCATACGCCAGACGCGCGCGGCAAACCCACGCGCGTCGTGACAAAAATCAATGGCGACAGGTTTAATGAATTCTGGCTGGAGACCGTTACCCGCCGCATTTGAGGCTGCGTGCTTCACTTGGTTCATCCCGCTGGTTTGACGAGGCTGTTACTTGGCTTGGCCGTGGCTCGCGGCAGCTTGCAGCAATTGAGCAATCTCTGGCTTGCCCAACTGCTTGGCCAACTCCAACGCGGTCAGGCCGCTCTTGTCCTTCGCTTTGATATCGGCACCGTGCTGTAATAGCAGGCGGATGGTGGTGGGCCGATTGTAACGCACGGCGTACATCAGTGGCGTAGACCCATTGCTGTCAGCCGCATTGACATCGCAACCAGCCCGCAACAATGTTTCGCCAATCAACTGTAACGCCTTGTCAGGCAGTGCCTCTACTTCAAAGACCGACACCTCGCCATGCTCATCCTGTATTGCTTGGAACTTGCCACTCGAACCAGGCTTGGGTGGCGGCGGCGGGATTCTCTTGTTTCCCCGTTCGATCACGTCGCCACTGGGCCGACTTTCCATAGACATCACCATCAAAGCATTGCGTCCGTCGCTATCGCGCGTGTTCGGATCAGCGCCTTTTGCCAGTAGGATTTTGAGGGCGTTCTCGTTTCCCTGGATGAGCCTGGGAAAGCGGTGATTGGGCATTGGATAAAGCCATTGATAACGCGCCGCCGCCAGCAACGGCGGGCCAAAGCGGGTCGGTTCGTTGAGGTCTGCGCCGTGAGCCAGCAGCAGTTCGATAGCCTGCGGGCAGTAGGTGAGCGCCACGATCAAGGGGCTGCGTCCGATGGAATCGCGCGCCTGCACGTCAGCGCCGTGTGCGATCAGCAATTGCGCGATTTCTACGCGGCGATCCGTCAACGCCACATGCAAAGGCGGCATCGCGACAGCGCCGATGCCCGGTGGCGTCCAGCTTCCACTCAACACGAGCGGTGTATTCACGCCCACGCCCTTTTCGAGCAGGAATTCCGTCATCGCTCGTGATTGAATGATGCGCAGGTCGTAGGGATGGAAACTGCGCCCACCGAATGGCAGTACTGCGCGCCGCAGCCAGCGTTGCCAGCCTCTGGCTGGCGTACTTGGCAAGGCCCAAAAGGGAAGCGGGACGCCGGCGGCTTGCAAAGCTTTGACCGTATAGAGCCGGCCTGAGTTGATGGCCGTGCTCATCAGGGGAAGTTTCAAGAACTGCAAGTTGCCCAGCAGCAGCAGCAGCGCGCAGGTCGGCGCATAGGTCTTGAAATAAGGCCACCAACCGTTCGTTTTGGTTTCCATCGCCTGACGCAAGTGCGACACGGCTGTGTCTGTTGTGGTCTCACCCAAAGCTTTTCGCGCGGTGAAGTACAGCACAGCTTGTTCGATTGAGCTTTTCACGCTGAGGTTGAAGGCGGTAAAGCCGAGCGCCAGCAGCAACGGCAGCAGCAAAACGGCGTTGTCGAACAATTCCCTGCGCCCGCCATCCAGCGTGTTGCCCCAGAGCACCAACGCCGTCTGCCACGCGGTCAGCACGAGTGCGAAGGCCAGCAAGCGCCTGAACAAAGGATAGGCCAGCTTGCGGCGCAACGGCTCAATCAGTTTGGCTGAGCGTTGCGCGGCTTGGTCAACGCTCAGACCTTCCTGCATCAACGGCGGAACGCTCAGCAGGGAATCAGCCCAACGCTTAATCTCAGCCAGTTTGAACGAGCTCAGTTTGCGCGCGAGGCCCGCCAATTCGGCCCAGGTTGCTTGGGCCAGCGCGCCGCTGCGCTGCCGAATTGCGCTGACGATGTTGCGTGCGTCTAGCTCCGACTTGGCGGTTTTCTGCGTCTGTTCGAGGAAAAGCGTGAATGCTGCCGTGACTGAATTCTGTTTCCATAAAGTCGTAGCCGCGATCAACAGCCAGAGCAACCCGAAGACCAGGCCCGCTGACAAAGGCCGCAGCCCCGGCAATTTTACCGTCGCCAGCAGCAGCAAGCCGGTCAAGAGCCACATTCGCCATTGCAAGCGCACCGCCAGTTCCAGCAGTTTGAACCTGTGTTGCCGCAGCAGGGCATCGGCCTGCTGGCGCAACCAGTCATTGCCGGTGGTTTGCAGATTCAGCAGAAAAGCAAATGCGCCAGCCGTAGCGGGCCGCGCCGCCGGTTCTTTTGCCAGCGCCTGACCAACGACGGCATCGAGTGTGGCAGGCAGACCCCAACGTTTTTGGCTGAGCGGCACGGGCGTGGTTTCACGATGTTGTTGCAGCAGTTCCGCGAAGGTTCCGTCAAAGGGCAACTCGCCGCTCAGCATCTGGTACGCGATCACGCCCAGGCTGTAAATGTCCGAAGCGTTGTCTAGCTCTTCGCCCCGGCCCTGTTCGGGCGACATGTATTTCGGCGTGCCCAGCACGGTGCCCGCGCGCGTCAATTGCCGCAGCGTCAGATTCAGCCGCAGCGTTTCGTCTTCTGTGATGGAATAGGGCTGAAGTTGCGGCGCGGCTGGCTGGCTCGTTTCGCTGACGACCGGCAGTGGCTCCGGCTCTTCGAGCACCAGCAAGTCTTGCAACTGGGCGATGCCGAAATCGAGCACCTTGACGTTGCAACCGGCAACTCCGACCGGTTCGAGCCAGATGTTTTCCGGTTTGAGATCGCGATGCAGAATGCCCAGCCGATGCGCTTCGTCAATCGCCGCGCAGGTCTGGCTGAGAATGTCGAGCGCGTCAGCCAATGGCAGCGGGCGTTTGTCTTTGAGCTTGGCCGCCAGCGTACCGCCTTCGAGATGTTCCATCACCAGATAGGCCAGCGTTTGCTCGTGCTCGCCCGTGATGCCGAAGTCGGTCACGTTGACGATATTCGGATGGCGCAAACGCCCGATGGTCTTGGCCTCGCGCCGGAACCGTTCGATGAATTCGCGCTGGCCCGCCAGTTCGGGCGCGATCACTTTGACGGCCACGCGGCGGCCCGTGCCGACGTGCAGCGCGCGATAGACCGCGCCCATGCCGCCGCGTCCGCACAATTCCTCCAAACGGTATTTCCCATCGAGCAAGCGTCCGATCATCTGCTGACCAGAGGGCGGCGTCAGCGCCTCTGCGAGTTGCGCTTGCCAGCGGCCAAATTGGGACGCAAGGCTGATGCGCAGGGCGGGCGTTTCCAGGAAGCTGTGATTTTCCTCGTGGTTGTTGAGCAGGGATTGAAGTTCGTGTCGCAAGGCCGGATCGTGTTGTGCGACCTGCGCCAGAAACGCCGCGCGTTCTTCGGTTGGACATTCCAGCGCCTGGTGAAAAAGCTGATCAATCTTTTCCCAATCTGTGTTCATCGCTCGGCTCCATTGTCCTGCTGTGTCGGTGATTGTTTAATATGCTGACGGTGCAAGCAATCGTCCGTCACCGCAAATAGCGACAAAGCGGTGCGAATCCGCCCAGGCTGAACGAAAAAAAGAAAATCCCTGGGTACGCAGCGCTTCCAGCGTGCAGTCTCGGCGTGAGACCGAGCAATGCCGAAGGGTACCCTTTCAGCATCATTCTATCTTCTGCCAAGACCGCACGCTGGAAGCGGTGCGTACCCAGGAATTTCTCTCGAAGGAAAACGCAATGTCTACGAACTCATCCGAAATCAGCCTGTTACTTGATCAATATCGCGCCGGGCAGGCCGAAGCGTTTGGTAAATTGATGGCGCTGGTCTATGACGACCTGCGCCGCCTAGCCGCCTGGCAGCTTCAGACCGAACGCCCGGAGCACACCTTGCAACCCACCGCGCTGGTGCACGAAGCCTATCTGAAACTGGCCGGACAGAATCCGGTCGAATGGCAAAACAAGGCGCACTTCTTCGCCCTGGCGGCCCAGGTCATGCGCCACATTCTGGTGGATCACGCGCGCACCAAACAGCGCGACAAACGCGGCGGCGGACAAGCCAGCGTCGCACTTGATGAAGCGCTCAAGCTGAGCAACGCCAGCGAACCGGGCCTGGTCGAATTGGATGAAGCGCTCGACACCCTGGCCGGGCAGGACGCGCGCAAGGGCCGCATCGTCGAGTTGCGCTATTTCGGCGGACTGAGCATCGAAGAGACTGCCGACGTGCTGGGCATCTCGCCCACTTCCGTGCGCCGTGAATGGACGCTGGCAAAAGCCTGGCTGCGGCGCGAACTGGGCAAAGACGTCCGCGCTAATTGAACACGCCTTTGTTCTCTACTGGGAAGCGCCGTTCCCGAAAGCGAACAATCAATCTCGCGCAGCGTTGCGTTCCCGTTTCAAATTGCTTTTCGCCGCAGACTTTAGCCGCGCGCATGCGCTGGCACGGAAACTGTATGCCAAACCCCAGAGCCGCTGACGATTCACTGACGATTCACTGACGATTGTTGACCAGTTATTCAACGCAGATTCAGGGAGCACCACTGATGAACACCTTCTGGCAAGACCTGCGCTACGGCGCGCGAATGTTGATGAAACAGCCCGGCTTCACGTTGATCGCCGTTGTTACGCTGGCGCTGGGCATCGGCGCGAATACGGCGATTTTCAGTGTGGTCAATGCGGCGCTGCTGCGCCCGTTGCCATACGTCCACGCCGAACAACTGGTCGCGGTCTTTGTGCGCACGAACAGCGACCCGCGCGAATATGTCGCGTGGCCTGATTTGCTGGACTGGCGCGCGCAGAACCGGTCGTTTGCCCAACTGGCGGCTTTCGTGCCGCAGAGCGTCAACCTGACCGGGCGCACCGGCAGCCAGATCGAACCGGGCCGGGTCATCGGTGGTTTTGTGAGCGCCGATTTTTTTCCCATGCTTCAGGTCACTGCCGCACAGGGGCGCGCCTTTTTGCCCGGCGAAGATGTGACGGGCGCTGAGCGCGTCGCTGTTGTCAGCTATGAAACCTGGCGCGACCGGTTTGGCGCTGATCCGCAACTGCTCGGCCAGACGCTGACGCTCAACAATCAACCGTTCACGGTCGTGGGCGTCCTGCCAGCGGGCTTCCGCGCGCCTTATTCCGAAATTGAGGTGTGGCTGCCGATTCAGCATTACCCGAATTTTTCGCTCGACCGCAAGGTCACGAGCGCGGGCGTGTTCGGACGGCTCAAGCCGGGCGTATCCATGCGGCAGGCGCAAACCGAGATGGATACGATTGCCGCCCGCCTGGCCCAGCAATATCCCGAAACCAACAAAGAGCGCGGCGTCAATCTGGTTGGTTTGCAAACGCTGCTGGCCGAGCAATTGAAACCCGCGTTGCTGGTATTGTTCGGCGCGGTGGGCTGCGTGCTGTTGATCGCCTGCGCCAATATCGCCAACCTGTTGTTGAGCCGCGCGGTCGGGCGTGCGCGTGAACTGGCCTTGTGCGCCGCCTTGGGCGCCAGCCGCGCGCGCCTGTTGCGGCAACTGCTGACCGAAAGCCTGTTGCTGGCGCTGGTGAGCGGAGTCATCGGGCTGCTGATCGGCGTCTGGGGGATGGAGGCCCTGGCAACCAGCAGCGCCGTCAATTTGCCGGGGCTGTTTGAAATCAAACTCGATCGCGCGGTGTTCGGGTTCACGCTGGGCGCGGCGCTGTTGACCGGTTTGGTTTTCGGCTTGTTGCCGGCCTGGCGTTTCTCGCGGCCTGACCTGAACGAAGCCTTGAAAGAGGGCGGGCGGACGGCGGGCGCGCAACCTTCGCGCAACCGCTTGCGCGGATTGCTGGTCGTCGCTCAGGTCGCGCTCTCGCTGGTATTGCTGGTGGGCGCGGGGTTGATGGTCAGAAGTTTTGCGAACCTGCTCGGCGTTGATCCGGGCTTCGATGCGCACAATGTGCTGACGCTGGAATACCGCGTGCCGCGCAACAAATATCCCGAACCGCAGCAGCAATGGCGCTTTCACGAACAGGTGGTCGCGCGCGTGCAAGCCCTGCCCGGCGTTGAATCTGCCGCCGCCGTGGGCGCGATTCCGCACGGCGGAAATTCCGGCACCTCCGGGTTTACTCTGCCTGAGCGCGCGACACCGCCCGCCGGTCAGGAACCGCGCGCGCAAACCAATCGCGCCGATCCGCACTATTTCCGCACCCTGAAAATTCCGGTCTTGCAGGGCCGCGTTTTCACCGCGCAAGATCAAGCGCAAACGCCGCCTGTGATCATCATCAACCAAACGATGGCGCGGCAATACTGGCCGGCGGGCGAGGCCCTCGGGCGGCAGGTGCATCTGTTGTCCCCGGACGTCACGGCCACGGTTATCGGCGTCGTCGGCGACATCCGGCATCTCAGCTTGGACGAACCCGCGCAGCCGCAAATCTATCTGAACTACGCGCAGCAGCCGCACATCTTTGCCTCGCTGGTGGTGCGCACGCGCGGCGATGCCAACAGCTTTGCCAACGCGGTGCGCGCCGCTATCTGGTCGGTGGACAGCGAACAGCCCGTTTGGAAAGTGCGCACGCTCGAATTCCTGCTGCAACGCTCGTTAGGTGGGCAGCGATTTCTGCTGCAATTAATCGGCGCGCTCGCCGGCCTGGCGCTGCTGCTGGCGGCGGTCGGCATTTATGGCGTCATCGCCTATGCGGTCAGCCAGCGCACGCATGAGATTGGCATTCGCATGGCGCTGGGCGCACAGCGGCGCGACGTGTTGCGGCTGGTGCTGGGGCAGGGCCTGAAGCTCGTCTTGCTCGGCGTCGCACTCGGCATGGCGGCGGCGTTCGCGCTGACGCGGCTGATGAACACCCTGTTGTTTGGTGTCGGCGCTACCGATCCGTTGACCTTTGGCGTCGTGGCGCTGCTGTTGTTGCTGGTTGCGCTAGCGGCCTGTTGGTTTCCCGCGCGCCGTGCGCTGGGCGTTGAGCCGCTGATGGCGTTGCGCGGTGATTGAGTTGCCGCCGGCGGTTTCATTGTCGCTAACTAAAATCTTTGCCGCAGAGGCACAGAGACACGGAGGAAGACGGAGAACGGTGCCAACGCTGTGAAAAAGCCCTGTGTCTCCGTGCCTCTGTGGCTAAGCTGTTCGTGTCTTGCGTAAGTTCTGATGAGGTTTGCCATGTTTTGTCCCTCTTGTGGCGCTGAATCTGATGAAGCCTGGCGCTCGTGCCGTCGTTGCGGCGGCACGAGCGCCGTTTCGGCAAACGCGGCTGCGCCTGCAACACCGCTGGTGCAACCGGTGCCGCGGGACTGGCTCATTCCGCTGATCAACGCCGCCGCCGCCGTCAGCCTTGCCGGGATCGGCATCGGCGGGCTGGCGATCATTCTCGGTTATCTGGAAAGGCTGCTGCGTCTGGAAGTCCCGCTGCAAGCCGCCTTGCTGGTGACGCTGGGCGGCCTGCTTGGCTTTTTCATGGTCATCGGATTTATCAGTCAGCAGCTTTTCCGCAGCCTGCATAAGCCACAAGCAGCGTCTCAACCTGAGCCGCGTTTCGCCGAGGCCGAACCGCAGGCCGCGCGGCTCAACAGTGCAGAGGCCGCCGCGGCCAGCGTCACCGAACACACGACCCGTCATCTGGAGGGAGAGTTATGCAAGCGTTGATGCAAGACCTGCGCTATGGCGTGCGCATGTTGCGGAAGAACCCCGGCTTCGCCTTGATCGCAGTTTTTTCGCTGGCGTTGGGGATTATGGCGACGACGGCGATGTACAGCGTCATTCACGCCGTCATTCTCGACCCGTTCCCGTACAAAGACGTAGACAAGCTGATGAGCGTCAAGGTGTGGAGTCCGCACGAGCGCGGCTTTCGCACTTACTATTCGACCGATCAATTTCTGGAAATCGCCGAACGCAGCGCAATCTTTGAAGGCGTGATCGCTTCGACCATCAGCGATGTGTTGTGGACGGATGGCGCGGAGCCGCAACGCTTGCGCGGCAATTTCGGCACGGCCCGGACGTTTCAAGTGATGGGCGTGCCGCCGCTGCTGGGGCGCACGTATACGCCGGAAGACGCCAACACCGCAGCCGCGCCGGTCGCGGTGTTGGGCTACAAATTCTGGCGGCGGCAATTCGGCGGCGACCCCGGCGTCATCGGCAGGGAAATGCGCTTGAACGACCAAGTCCGCACGGTGATCGGCGTGATGCCCAAGCGGTTTATGTGGCGCGGCGCCGATGTGTATCTGCCCGTGGTGCTCCGGCGCGGGCAAACGGTCGAAGGCATTCGCAGCGTGCATTTGCTCGGACGGTTGAAACCCGGCGTCACGCCCGCACAAGCCGAAGCCGATTTGCGCCCGATTATCGCCGATCTCAAGCAGCGCGAACCCGATCAGTTCCCGCAACAATGGCAAGTCGGCCTGCTATCGTTCAAAGAAACTTTTCCCAGCGCCATCCGCGAAAACCTTTGGATTCTGTTCGGCGCGGTCGGACTGTTGTTGCTGATCGCCTGTGCCAACGTCTCGAATCTGTTGCTGGCTAAAGCGGGCGAGCGCCGCAAGGAAATGACCGTGCGCGCGGCGCTGGGCGCAAGTCGTGGGCGCATCATCCGGCAGTTATTGACTGAAAGTCTGCTGATTGCCGTGACGGGTGGCACGCTGGGCGTTTTGCTCGCCGTCTGGAGCTTGCAGGCAATCTTGAAAATCGTCCCGCCCAACACCATCCCCGATGAAGCCGAAGTCACACTCAACATGCCGGTCTTGCTCTTTGCGCTGGCGGTCTCGGTGCTGACCAGCATGCTCTTTGGCCTCGCGCCAGCCTTGCACACGGCCACGCACGATTTGGCGAACCCCTTACGCGAAGCGGGCCGCAGTATGGCTGGTAGCCGGCGGCAGGCGTTCTTGCGCAAGAGTCTGGTCGTCGCCGAAGTTGCACTTTCGCTGCTGTTGCTGGTGGGCGCGGGGCTGATGATCCGTAGCGTGCTGGCAATGCAAAACGCCGGCCTCGGCTTTCGCACCGACCGTGTGTTGACGATGCGCGTGCCGCTGCCCGAAAAGCGTTACCCCGACCGTGCGCAGCGCGTGGCGTTCTTTCAAGACGTGTTGCGCCGCGTGCGTGCTGTGCCGGGCGTTGAGGCCGTCGGGTTGAATCTGGGATTGCATCCGTTGGGCAGCATGGGCGCGGCAGTCGAGGTCAGCGGCGCAGCGCAACAAGACGCGCGTGCGGCGATGATTCATCACACCAATGCCGATTACGCCAAGGCAATGGGGATCACGCTGTTGCAAGGCCGCCTGTTTACGGAAAGCGAAGTGGACGGCCAGCGGCAACTGGCGCTGGTCAATCAAACCTTCGCGCGCAATCGGCTGCCCGGGCGCGATCCGCTGGGCCAAGTCATTCGCATTCCGCGCCTCGCCCAGGCTCCGTTCAAAATCGCCACCGACTCCTTTGAAATTGTCGGTGTCGTGAAGGATGCGCAGAATCGGAATTTGAATCAAGAGATCACGCCCGAAATCTATATCCCGTTCACGCTGGCCGGGGCGGCGGATCGGCTGGCTGTCCTGGCGCAAGGCGACCCGTCGGCGCTCACCCGCGCCGTGCTCAACCAAATTCGCGCGGTGGACGCCCAGCAACCCGTCACCAATGTGATGACCATTGACGGCGTGTTGCAGGAATTCTTTTACGCTGATCCGAAATTCAATCTCGTGCTCTTTGCGGTCTTTGCGGCCTTGGGGCTGACGCTGGCGGTGATCGGCGTTTACGGCGTGATGTCCAGCGCGGTCGCCCAGCAGACACAGGAAATCGGCTTGCGGATGGCGTTGGGCGCCAGCCCCGGCGCGGTTTCGGGCATGATCATCAAACGTGGCGCGAGGCTGCTGGCGACGGGGATTGGCGTGGGGCTGCTGGGCAGTCTGCTGGCAACGCGCTTGCTGAAAGGCTATGTCTGGAATCTTTCGGCCTTTGACAGCTTTGATCCGCTGACCTTTGGCGCGGTCGCCTTGCTCTTGCTACTGGCCGGATTGCAAGCCTGTTGGTGGCCGGCCCGGCGGGCGGCGCGCATAGACCCGTTGGTGGCGTTACGGATGGAATAGCTCCGTTCGAGGTGAAATGTCGCTGGGCGCGTAAACAAATCTGCGCAACCTGAAACCTTTCTCCGTGGCGTGTCCCTTACTGCAAACCTGTCCGGTTCGTCTCAATGTAAAGCGGAGGAGAAACCACCATGCAGACTCTTTGGCGAGACTTGCGCTACAGCGTGCGAATGCTGCTCAAACAACCGGGCTTCGCCGTCATCGCGGTGCTCACCCTGGCCTTGGGCATCGGCGCGAATACGGCGATGTTTAGCGTGCTCAATACGTATCTATTCCGCGCGCTGCCATATCCGAATTCCGCGCAACTGATGCGCGTCTATCGCACTTCGATCCATTCGCAAAGCTGGCCGCATTCGCCCGCCAGTTTTATGGATCAGCGCGAAAAGAATACGGTCTTTGAGCGCATGGTCGCGTTTAACGGCATCAGCCCGAATCTGGCCGAAGAGGGCGAAGCCGCCGAGCGTTTGCAGGGCATGGCCGTCACGGCGGATTTCTTTCCGGCCCTGGGCGTGCCTGCTGCGTTGGGGCGCGTCTTTACCGCCGCAGAAGATCAACCGGGCGCGAGTCAGGTCGTCGTGCTTAGCGACCGTTTCTGGCAACGGCGTTTTGGCGCAGACCCGAACATCGTGGGGCGCACGCTGCGGCTGGATGGCGAAAATATCAAAGTCGTGGGCGTGATGCCGCCCGGCTTCGATCATCCGTTGCTGTGGGACACGGTGGATGTGTGGCGGCCTTTGGCGTTTGCCGCCGACCAGCGCCAGAATCGCGGCAATAACTTTTTGCGCCTCTTTGCGCGCCTGAAACCGGGCGTCTCGCTCGCCCAGGCGCAGGCCGCGATGAATGTATTGGCGGCCAACCAAGCGCAAGAACATCAAGAGAATCGCAATGAAGGGCTGCGGCTGGAACCATTGCAACGCTCTGTGTCGGATGACATCGGGCGCAAAGTCATGTGGTTTGTCTTTGGCCTCGCGGGGTTTGTGTTGTTGATTGCCTGCGCCAACCTCGCCAATTTGCAACTGGTGCGCACGGCAGGACGCGCGAAAGAATTGGCGGTGCGCATGGCATTGGGCGCTGGGCGCTGGCGTTTATTGCGGCAATCGCTGACTGAGAGTTTGGTTATCTCGTTGCTGGGCGGCGCGCTGAGTTTGCTGTTTGCCGTGCAAGGCGTTGATTTCATCAGCCAACGCCTGTTTAGCGAATTGCCCGGCGCGGCGGTGACGCTCGATTATCGCGTGTTCGGCTTTGCGTTGTTGTGTTCGGTGCTAACGGGGCTGCTTTTCGGCGTTGTTCCCGCGTGGCTGGCCTCGCGCACGAATGTCAACGAAGCCTTGAAAGACAATCTGCGCGGTTCCTCCGCCGGGCGCGGGCAACATCGTTTGCGCCACGCGTTGATTATTGGCGAAGTCGCCTTTGCGCTCGTCTTGCTGGCAGGCGCTGGCTTGTTCTTGCGCGGGCTGTATCGCTTCACCAAACACGATCCAGGCTGGCAGGTGGATGGCTTGTTGACGGCGCAGATCGGGTTACGCGGCGCGAACTATGCCAAACCGCCGCAACGCCTGGCGTTTTATCAGCAACTGGAAGAACGCCTGCGCGCGCTGCCCGGCGTTGAACAGGTGGCGCTGTCGAATTCAAATCCGGTCTGGGGCTTTAACAGCAGCGGTTCGTTCCGCATCGAAGGCCAGCCCGTGCCGCAAGCCGGTCAATGGCCCGAAATCTATTTCGAGCCGGTCAGTACCGACTATTTCAACACGCTCGGCGTGCGGCTCAGCGCCGGACGCACCTTCACTGCCGCCGACACCAGCGACAAAGCGCCGGTCATCATCATCAACGAAACGACGGCGCGCCGTTTCTGGCCCAACGAAAGCGCCATCGGCAAACGCCTCGGCAGGCCCGGCGACAACCCCAACTGGCACGAAGTCGTCGGCGTCGTGAACGACATGGCTTTTCCGGCAGACCTAAGCGAACCGTATACGCGCTTCCAGGGCTTTCGTCCTTTAACACAATCGCAGACCAACAGCGTCGTCATCACTTTACGCAGCACCACGCCGCCCGAAGCGCTCGTGAACACGCTCCGCGCCGCCGTGGCGCAACTCGATCCGGCGCAACCCGTGCACAGGCTGCGCACAGCGCGCAGCCTGGTCGAACAAGGTTTGGGCAGCATCGCACTGCTCAGCACGCTGCTCGCCGCTTTCGCGGCCTTGGGACTGGCCTTGGCGGCCATCGGCATTTACGGCGTCATCTCATACACCGTCGCCCAGCGCACCGGCGAAATCGGCATTCGCCTGGCCTTGGGCGCGCAATCCAAAGATGTGCTCTGGCTGGTGCTGGGCAAAGGTGGACGGCTGATTCTGCTGGGCGCGCTGCTGGGCATTGCGGGCGCGCTGGCCGAGGCCCGCTTGCTCGCCGCAGCCATTCCAACCTTGCCGACGCGCGATCCGCTGACCTTGGCGCTCATCACCTGCGCCTTGGTGCTCGTCGCGTTCTTGGCCTGTTATCTGCCCGCTCGACGTGCGACCAAAGTTGATCCGCTGATTGCGTTGCGCTACGAGTAGTCGGTAGTCGGTAGACCTTAGCGGGATTAAGCAACGAACAACCACGGGGCACACGGGGCGCACGGGGAACTCAAGGAAACCTCCACGGAGGAAGAGTTTTGATCTGCCGCCCCGCTTTGTGTTTTCCCCGCTTTCCCCGTGTGCCCCGTGGCTAATTCCTCTTCCCGCTAATGTCTAGTAATCAGTAAGTGGGAGATCGAATGGTTTGGAAAATACGATGTGTCTCAGCCGCCGGAATGCGTGTGGCTGAGGGTTTGGAAGAAGCGCTCAATCTCCGCCGTGGACTGCAAGATCAACGCCTGTTGGTGGGGAGCAAGTTGTGCGAGTCGCGCCAGCAACTTGGGTTTGCGTTGCGCCGGGTAATGCCAAATCCAACTGAGGAATTCAAACGAGAGTTGCTCCGGGCAGCCGGGCGTCATGTCCGGGCGTGTGCGACCCCGGTATTGCACGTAGCGCTTGAGCACGCGCCACAAACACAAGCTGCGCGGCAAATCCAAAAACACCACCGTATCGCAGGCCGCCAGTCGCTGTTCCAGTGTCCCGCCATAATTCCCGTCCATAACCCAGCGCTCGCCTGCCAGCAACCGCGCGACGGTGGCGGCCCATTCCTGCTTCGGTGGTTCGACCCAGCCCGGCTGCCAGTACAACGCATCCAGATGGAGCAGCGGCAACCCCGTCGCCCGCGCCAAGCGCGCCGCGAACGTGGATTTGCCCGCGCCACCTGAGCCGATTACCAACACTCGTTTCATCGGGATTACTTCAAAGGTCTGGATCAGTTTGCAATTGTGTTTATGTGAGCAGTAGGCACCGGAGCGGTACCGCGCGCGTGAGCAAGCGGCGCGTCAAGCTTGTACCAATGGCTGAACCGCCAAACCTCCGCTTGCTCACGCGCGCGGTACCGCCCCGCAGGTTCCCGTACACTGAAGTGAAAACCGATCTAATACGTGCGGCTGCGATTGAACCGCCTACATCCAACCGAGTTCTTTCAGCGCCCAAGGGGCATTCCATACTTTCACCATACCCGCGACTTTATTTTCGTCGTTCATCGTCAACACATAGACATAATCGGTATGTGTTTCTTTGTTGGTGGGCGGGACAGGGCCACCTTCGCCCGTATGCCGGGCGTGGTAGGTCGCAAAGAAAATGGCCGTGTTGGTCGTCTCGTCAAAAGCCGCCGCATGCAAGTCGTAGGTGGCCCCCGGTGCGGTGATAGTTCCGATGGCCGCCATCCAGTCACAATAAGCTTGAATCGTGGTGATCCCGGCCAGCGGCTCACTCTGTGCCCTGAATGATGCGCCCTCCGCAACATACGCTTGGCACCCTTCCCAGCCTGCTGGAGCTTCGCAGGCAGCAAAGAATTTCTTGGCGTTTTCAAAAGCAGTCATCTTGTCTCCTTACTTGGTTTGGTTGAAGTGATACACCGAATCGTAGCGGGTTGTTCTTTAGCGCCTAACACCGCATTCATCTGGGCGGCGACCTCTGCTACCAAACCTATCGGTTACGGCAAGCCGCTCCGGTTGAACGGATGTTATCCCATTTCCTAGAGGGCAAGAATACGAACGAGAAAATCCTTGGCTTTATGCTCATCAATCTCGGCACTTGGTCGCTCAATCAGACCATTTATCGCTTTCCCCTCAAATTGGGATACACCTCTGGAATTTCGCCCAGCCCAATGCCGTAGCAAGATTGTTCCATCAAGCAGATTCTTTTGAAACATGGATACCAGGGCTGTGTTGACAATCCTGCCCGGATCAACGCCAACGAAATAGAACATGAAAACCGACCTGTCTCCCGCAAGAAACTCAAGCATCTTGTCCAAGTTGTAAGCCTTCGGATTGGAGTTGAGTATCAGTATCTTCGTCTTCACGTCCGTTTCAGTGTCAAACGCATCAAAGTGTCTTTGATAGTCACCGAGCGTGTTAGCGGTCTTGAACGAAGGCAGCCCATTTGAGCCAGACTTCAGGGACTCGATCAGGCGTTGTCGCAGCGACTCGTCGTCTCCGGCTATCAAGTATTCGATCACACGTCCCCGGACATTCACATTCTCAATCAGGGCTGCCAAGAGGATTTCGTTCTTGTATCTGGCGACTTTGTCATCAAGTTCATCCTTCAGCGTTGTGACATCCGGGGATGCAACAAAACGAATAGCCCTACTGGGGGCTGCAAGAATATTCTCCCCTTCGATGCCTCCAACCGTAAATTTCGAACCAGATGGAGATATGTTGTTTGTGGCTTCTACGAGTCGCGCTAAATTCCCCTCAAATCCGATGTCTGCATGAATAGCGAAGAGTCGAACAATGTTCTCGGCGCAATTCTCGATACCCTCAAAATTCTGTACTATGTCGGAGCCGTTGAAACTTCCGCGAATGTTGTTCACCCTGAGTTCTTGGGAACTGTGACTTATTTTCTTTAGGAAGGTCGTATTCGCGATAAGACAGAAGTTCTTTGCAGGAGTGACCAGACACACAATAAACGGACGGTCGTCATACTTTTTGAGATTTGATAGCGAAAGGACTGTGTTGCCAAAGTTACGACTGGCTGACGAACTAAAGCGTATTGCAAACTCCGCACAATAGTAAACCGACCGATCCTTCGTCAGACTGAGTTCCTCTGAAACCAGCATAGCGAGACGGGCTTTGTCACTGATGCCATTATTATCGTGGATCAATTGAAGAAGATGATCGAGCGCTTCAGGCATCGAATAATCCTTTCGTTCGCACATTTGGCGTTTTCACTTTTGCAGGCTTCTGGTCATTGAGGCTGTTTCTCTCCCAAAAAACGCCGTCGGCATATCCTTGAATACTGGAATCTTCATTTGCAGCTTCGAGGCGCTTTAGCACCCAGCAGCAATACTCGCGGTTAATTTCAATGCCGCAAAAGTGTCGTCTGAGCTTTTTGGCGACGACTGCTGTGGTCCCGCTGCCAAGAAACGGATCAAGAATGAAGTCGCCAGGACGGGAGCTAGCAAGAATCAGTTTTGCGATCAATTTTTCTGGTTTCTGCGTAGGATGATCGGTATTCTCCGACATAGACCAGAATGGAATGGTTATGTCGGTCCATAGATTTGATGGATGTGTGAGTCTGTGGTTTCCGTTTTCCGTTTCATCCCAATCCTTCGGCCTTCCGTCCTCATGACGATACGGCGCGATTACCTTCCGCTTTAACTTCACAGCATCAACGTTGAAAGTGTACTCATCTGCAAGTGTGCAAAACCAAATATCCTCGGTGTTGTTCTTCCAGTTTGCCTTCGCCCCGCGCCCCTTCTCGCGTTCCCATGTGATTCTGTTACGGATATGCAGATGCTGGTCTAGAACTGGAAAGATCAGCGTGGATGTTCTCCAGTCGCTACAAACGTAAACGGATGCTGTGGGCCGTAGCAATGGGACTAGCGAAGACAGGATGCTATCGAACCATGAAATGTAGGCGTCGGCATCTTGAGCGCGGAATACATGGCCGTTGAAATCCTTTGTCAGATTGTAAGGGGGGTCAAGTATGAGAAGGTCCGCAAACGAGCGAGGGAGTAGTGGGCATGCCATCGCAAAATCCTGATTTATGATGCGGTCTGTAATCAACGGCACTGTTGCGGGTTGCGACAATTGCAGTAACGCTCCTGACAATCTCGACACTTCTTCTGCCTGGCATATCAGCGTTCTATTCCGTGGTGCACGTATCTTCATAATTCTATCGGGCTAACATGTAATTAGGTTGCAAAGTCAGGTTCCTGATAGCTCAAACATGTTTGAGCTATCAGAAACTGTTTCTCATATCAGAAACTTTGTCGATTGCTGGCATCAGAAACATTGGCCAGCTAGCGGCCTTCTTAATTTTTGCCATCAACATCAGGCTGTTCACGTGCCATTCGCACCATCGTATCCAGCAAACGCTCAAGTACGGCAGCCGGATTTGTACAACGTCCGGTATGCACCGGCGAAGTCTGAATGATGGTGCTGCGAGGGGCGACCAGCCAATGGAAGCGTTCGCGTTGCGACAGTTGGCCAATCGGCCCGGCTTGCGCTCCACCCGCACAAATCGCGGGGATAGCCGCCAGGTGTGCGCGGATGAACGCGACATCCAGCGTGGGATCGAAAACGAGCAACCGCTGTTCGTCCAGTTCGATACGGGCTTCGAGGAATTTGTGGGTCTGGCAGTAGACGATCACGCCGACGTTGAGGAACTCTTCGCGCTCGACCTTGGGCACGACGCGGATGGTGGCGTAATCATAGGTACAGGGATCGTGGTTACAGGGATCGTGCACGAAGCGCCTCCTCCAGAAAAGCGTGTGGTGCGGCGAGCCGGTTCGACAGGTATTCAACGTAAGCGTCCCGGTGTTCGTCGCTGCTGCTAAACGGCGCGTCGCCCAGCAGCCAGGCGTCAGGAATCTGTTTGACTACGCTGTCTATGAGCGCGGGCGTGAGCAGCGCGGACATTTGCGCGTCGGCGGCTTCGAGCGCGCTGGCAAAGCCGAGCAGGACGTGATCTTTGATCAGCTTGAAAGGATCGCGGCTGCGTTCGCGGTAGTTGGCCCAACTGTGATGAAAATAAAGCGCCGCACCGTGATCAATCAGCCAGAGCCGCCGATGCCACATCAACATGTTCGCATTGCGCGCCGTGCGATCCATATTCGTCACAAAAGCGTCGAACCAGACGATGGCCGAAGCCAGCGCCGCATCGGGCTGTTCGGCCACTGGGTCAAAGGTCACGGAGCCGGGCAAGTAATCGAGCGCGAGATTCAGCCCGGCGCTGGCCCGAATCAGGTCTTGTATCTCCGGGTCAGGCTCGGTGCGCGCGAGTTCGGGATCGAGTTCGACAAAGACGATTTCCGGCACGGGCAATCCGGCGGCGCGCGCCAGTTCGCCCGCCACCAACTCGGCGATCAAGGCTTTTTGTCCCTGGCCTGCGCCGCGAAACTTGAGCACATACATGCCCTCATCATCGGCTTCGATGATGGCGGGCATGGAGCCGCCTTCGCGCAAAGGGGTCACATATCTGGTGGCAATTACTGTTCTCACGTTGTTTTCCAGTTGTTGAGCGGTCAGACGGGCGCAATTATGCGGCACCCGTTCGGCGCTGTCACGACGGGTCACCTTTCAACTTGAATCAAGCTTTTTCCGCCACGCATTCGACGCCATCGCGGGAAACTGGCAAAATGGCGCCCGTCGTTTTTGATCCAAGGAAATGCTGTATTGGCAATGGACGCCGCGCGTTTAATCAGGAGACAAGTTTGACTACAGAGAATCCAAATCTGAGCACCGCAGAAGCAGAGCGCATTCTGGAGAATTTGATTCAAGAGACCATGAGCGGAAAACTCCGTTGGGGTTTTCAGCCGCCCTCGACCGCCCAGGCCAATCGCGGCACGACGCATTATGTGTTGCGGTTGCGTCGCCGGGTGTATCGTCTGACCGCCCGGCGCGACGGACGCAAGCAGGTGGACTGGACGATTGAACAAACAGAGCCGGAAGGCGGCCTGATGACCAAGCTTTTCCAGTTGGCGACCGGCGTGAGTGCTTAAGACAGGCCGCCGCCCGGGGCTGCCGGCCAAGCGCTGCCACGCGCTTAGGGCGGGGGCAAGCCGCGCACGCAGCGCACTGTGTCGCGTGCGATCAGCAACTCTTCGTCAGTCGGAATCACAAAGGCCTTTAAGCGGGATTCGTCTTTACTGATCAGCCCTTCGCGCCCGCTGGAAAGCAGTTTGTTGCGGTCGGCATCCAACTCCAACCCCAGCCATTGCAAGCCGTCGCAAATGCGCGCGCGCACATTCGCCGAGTTCTCGCCAATTCCGCCGGTAAAGACAATCGCGTCGGCCCCGCCCAGCGCCGCCAAGTAAGAACCGATGTATTTGCGCGCCCGGTAGCAAAAGATGTCTATCGCCAGCCGCGCGCGCCGGTCGTTCATCTCTTGCTCTTCTTCCAGCAATTCACGCATATCGTGTGTCAGTCCTGAAATGCCGAGCAGGCCGGATTGTTTATTCATCAGACTGTCTGCCTCGCGCGCCGACAAGCCTTCTTTGGCCGAAATGAAATCCACGATGGCGGGGTCAATGTCGCCGCAACGTGTGCCCATCACCAGGCCTTCCAGCGGCGTCAACCCCATCGAAGTGTCAATCGAATTGCCCGCCTTGATGGCCGCGATTGAACAGCCGTTGCCGAGGTGTAAGGTGATGATGTTGGTCTCTTCGCGTTTCAGGTTGCAGAGTTGCCGGTAACGGTATGCGACATAGCGATGTGAGGTGCCGTGAAAGCCGTAGCGCCGGATGCGGTAGCGGCGATAAAACTGATACGGCAAGGCATACAGGTAAGCGTGTTCCGGCAAGGTTTGATGAAAGGCCGTGTCGAAGACTGCCACCTGCGGCAACGCGGGGCCGAACAATTCGCGCGCGGCCTGAATACCTTTGATGTTGGCCGGGTTGTGCAGCGGCGCCAGGTCAATGCAATCCTCAATGCCGCGCAGCACCTCAGCAGAAATGAGCACTGAACGCGCGAACCCTTCGCCGCCGTGGACGACGCGATGGCCCACCGCGTGCACATCCGCCATGCTGTTGATCTCGCGAATGCCGGATTCCGGCGCAGCGGCCCAGCGCACGATGAAATCAATGGTCGCGCGCACGTCACGCAACACCGCCGAGGATTTTTGCGGGGCGCGGCCTTCGACCTGTAGGGAAATGATCGCCTCGCCGCCGATGCGTTCGATGATTCCGCGTCCCAGCCGCCGGTCGGCGTTGTTTTCAATCAGGTCAAGCTCGGTCGCAATCAACTGAAACTTGATCGTGGCGCTGCCGCAATTGAGGACCAATATGTTCATAATCCGCATGGCTCCGTCCAAAATAAGCTACCAACTCATCGCCCAGCGCGGCGCAAATGATACGGCAAGCGCCGCGCCGCGCCGCCCACCGCAGCCTACGCAAACCTGACTGCCGCGCGCAACCCTGGTTGCAGTATCGGCGTCGCTAAAGTTGTGCTGTTCTCACGCCCCGCTTCTCGCCCAAGCTATAGATTTCAAGAAAAAGAATTTCCTCTTGAACCCGCGCAGCGGGTAGCCAGAATTTAGCCCAGGGTGAAGGCGCAGCCGCAACCCTGGGTATTGGACGCCTTAGCATCCAAGCCCACGAAGTGGGCGGCAGACCAGCATCTGTCGCCCACTTCGTGGGCTTGCGAACTTACACTAGCGCCACCCAGGGCTAACGCCCTGGGCTTTATGCTGTCGCCCGCCTTCGCGGGCTTGCTACAGAAAAGCATTAGAGTTGTTGCGACCTTTGGAAACAACAACTCAGCAAATTGGCGACGGGGACACTGAAACCCAGTGGGCGACCGTCATTCTCCATTCTATATTCTCCATTCTCTTTCCACTGCAACAAGTCTATGATCTTGAAATCTATAGCCTCCTAGATCGGGTTGCAATTGTGTGTACGGTTCGTAGTCCCGGCTGCCGCCGGAAGATGGACAAGCCTTCCGGCGGCAGCCGGGACTACGAACCGTACATTGATCTGCGAACTGATCTAGTTCGACAATCCGCCGCAGATTGCTACCGCACGCGGTTGCATCCAACCCCTTGAAACGCTTTCCCGCCTCCGTCAGTTGTGGGAACGGCTGATCCCACAACCGGACAGCGCCATCGCGACCACGGTTGTGGCTGCCAGTTCAAATTCCCATCTGCCAGCAGTTAAGTGAGACCTGAAACTGGCACGCAGATTGGTTAGCGGCAATTGCACGTCACAAACATTGCCGCCCTTGCCGCCGTCCAGCGTGACGACGCAGCCTGCCTGCCGTTTGCTTGGCGGGCAAAGATGAATGGAGGAAACAGATGAACACACTCTGGCAAGACCTGCGCTACGGCGCGCGCCTGTTGCTCAAAAAGCCGGGCTTCACCTTGATTGCGGTGCTGACGCTGGCGCTGGGCATCGGCGCGAATACGGCGATTTTCAGCGTGATCAATGCGGTGCTGCTCAAACCGCTGCCGTACCGCGAACCGGAGCAGTTGATCACGGTGCGCTCCAATCAATCGGTGCTCGATCTGGATGATTTGCGCGCGTGGAGCCAGTCGTTCAGCGCCGTCGCGGGCATCAACAAACGCCTGCTCGATTACACGGGTGGCGCGGAGCCGTTGCAGGTTTCGGCTGGCTTGGTGACGGGTGGCTACTTCGCTACGTTGGGCGTGAATGCGGCGCTGGGGCGCACGTTGAATGAGAACGACGACAAACCGGGCGGAGCGCGCGTTGTCGTGTTGGGTTACGAATTTTGGCAACAGCGCTTCGGCGGCAATGCCAACGTCCTCGGCCAGGCGCTGCAACTGAGCGGGAATAGTTACATCGTCGTGGGCGTAATGCCCGCCGGCTTCAAATCGCCGCGCGATGATTCGGGGTTGTGGGTGCCGATTCGCGTGGCGGATGGGAACGCCTCGGCCTATCGCGGCGTGCATTTTCTGCACACCTATTACCGGCTGAAACCCGGCGTCACGCTGGCGCAGGCCGCCGCCGAAATGCAGGTGCTCGACAAACGGCTGGCCGAGGCCTATCCGGCGGAAAACAAAAACCGGCGCACGACCTTGCTGCCGTTGAAAGACCGCATCGTCGGCGAATCGCGCACGGCGTTGTGGGTCTTGTTCGGCGCGGTCGGTTTGGTGCTGCTGATCGCCTGCGCCAACTTTGCCAATCTGTTGTTGGCGCGTGGGGCGGTGCGCGAACAGGAGTTGGTCATTCGCCAGGCGCTGGGCGCGGGGCGCGGGCGATTGTTGCGGCAATTGCTGACCGAAAGCGCGCTGCTCGCCTGTCTGGGTGGCGCGGCGGGTTTGTTGTTGGCATGGTGGGGCGTCGAAGCATTGGTTGCGCTCAAACCCGCCAACCTGCCGCGCTTGGAAAGCATCAGTTTGGATGGGCGCGTGTTCGGCCTCGCGTTGGCGGTTTCATTATTGACCGGCATCGTGTTTGGGTTAGCACCTGCGTGGTTGGCGACACGGTTGAATGTGAGTGCGGCGTTGAAAGAAGGCGGGCGCGGGGCAGTCAGTGGCGCGCGGCATCGGTTGCGCAGCGGACTGGTCGTCGCTGAATTGGCGCTGGCATTGATCCTGCTGGTGGGCGCGGGGCTGCTCATCAAAAGCTTCTGGCAACTGCGCACGATCCAGCCGGGCTTCAATGCGAACAACCTGCTGACGCTGCGGTTGGAACTGCCCGAAGCGCGCTACCAAGAGATTGAAAGGCAAACGCAATTCCGGCGCGCGCTGCTCGATTCGCTCAACGCGGTACCGGGCGTGCAGGCGGCGTTGGTTAGCGAAGTGCCCCTCAGTGGCGATTGGCTCAGCCACGATTTCACGCGCGAAGGCTGGCAACTCAAGCAGGGCGATGAACCCGATGTCTGGACGCGCAGCATCGAAGGCGATTACCTGCGCACGCTGCAAATCCCGCTGCTGGCCGGGCGCGATTTCACCGCGCAAGACAAAGAAGGCGCGCCGCTGGTCGGCATCGTCAATCAAACGCTGGTCAGCCGGTACTTCCCAAATGAAGACCCCCTCGGCAAGCGCGTGCGTTGGGCGCGCGACGAACAGGTCAACTGGATCACCATCGTCGGCGTTGCGGGCGACATCAAACACTTCAGCCTGGATATTCCCGAACAGCCCGCGCTTTATACGCCCTATCCGCAATCGGGCCGCGCCTGGAAGCGTTGGATGGGCCTGACCATTCGCACGCAAGGCGAACCCGCGCGCTTTGCCGATGCCGTCAAACAAGCCGTCTGGAAGCTGGATTCGCAATTGCCGCTGACCAAAGTGCGTTCGATGAATGAAGTCATGGCGCTCTCGCTGGATGAACGCCGCTTCAACCTGTTGCTGCTCGCCGTCTTTGCCGCCGTGGCGTTGGCGCTGGCGGCCAGCGGGATTTATGGCGTGATCGCGTATGCCGTGACGCAACGCACGCACGAAATCGGCGTGCGCATGGCCTTGGGCGCGCGCACGCAAGACGTGCTGGCGTTGATCGTCAAGCAAGGCGCCAAGCTGGCGTTGCTTGGTACGGGCCTCGGTTTGCTTGGCGCAGTGGTGCTGACGCGTTGGCTGAAGACGCTGCTGTTCGGCGTGAGCGTGACCGATCCGGCGACCTTTGCGGTGATTGCGTTGCTGTTGTTGGGCGTGGCGTTATTGGCGAGTTACTTGCCCGCGCGGCGCGCGGCGAAAGTGGATCCGTTGGTGGCGTTGCGGTACGAATAATAGGCGCTGACCGTTGCCACAGCCGTAGTCGCCAATAACGCAGGAACAGCGTGGTGAGGGTAGCGCAACCTGCCGAGGTTGCGCAGCTCCAGCCACGGTTACTTTGGAACCATGATTGGAGTTGCCGAAGCCGCGCAACCTCGGCAGGTTGCGCTACGCGCGCGTCGCTTCTTTTGTTATCGCAGGGTGGAACGGCGCTACAGTTTTCGCCGGTTGAGATGTATGCTGTGCCGCACTTCAACCTCGTTCCGCAAAGGAGAACCCATGAAAAAGCAGCTTCTGATCGTGCTGACCTGCGCTTTGCTCGTGGCCGTGTTTACGCTGGGCCAACAATCCAAGCTCAACGCCGCCGCGCAAGACGCCCCTGAATACGGCCCCGCCAAAGGCACGCTTGTCATTGTCGGCGGCGGCCCGACCAATGGCACCGGCATTGTGGAAAAGTTCATTGAGTTGGCGGGCGGCCCGAATGCCAAATTCGTCATCGTGCCGACGGCGGGTGGCAACAAATTGCCGAATGGCGAGGTCAAGGTCTATAAAGAAGAAGAAGTCGTCGCGGCGTGGAAAAAGCGCGGCGTCACCAACGTGCGCATGCTGCACACGCACGACCCCAAAGTCGCCGACACCGAAGAATTCGCCGCGCCGTTGCGCGAAGCCAATGCCGTTTGGTTCGACGGCGGACGCCAATGGAACATCGTGGATTCGTATATGAACACGCTGACCTACCGCGAATTTCACAAGGTGCTGGAACGCGGCGGCGTGATTGGCGGTTCTTCGGCAGGCGCGACGATTCAGGGCGATTATCTGGTGCGCGGGGCGATTGCCGGGCCGGACATCATGATGACGCCGGAAAAGGAGCACGAACACGGCTTCAACTTCTTGCGCAAGACGGCCATTGACCAGCACCTCAACACGCGGCTGCGCTGGGACGACTTGATCCCGGTCATCAAGAAATATCCCAACCTGCTCGGCATCGGTTTGTCCGAGGGCACTGCCATCATTGTCAACGGCGACCGCTTTGAAGTGCTGGGCGCGTGGAAGGTCGCGATTCACGATAACACCCAGGTTTACCAACCGTGGGAGAAACCGTATTACGTGCTGTCGGCGGGCGATGCGTACAACATGAAAACCCGCAAGGTCGAGAAGCGTGGCAATGGTGCGTTGACGCGACCGCAACCGGCGGCGAGTGGGGAGGGGACGCCATCGCGCAGAACTCCCGAATAGTTCCAACTCAGGGGAGCCGTTAGATGTGACTGCGGACAGCGTCAAGCAATTGCTGAATGGCATCCGTAACGACTGCCGGTTCGTCCAGTTGAATGTGGCGCCTGCTGTTCGGTGCGCCATCAGTTTGCTGTTACGCGAGAGTTTCGTGAACTTGACCTTTGTGGCCGCTTTTCTTCATTTACCCTCGTTTCTTTTCTTCGTTGCTTCGCGGTTTCATTTTCTTGAGGTCTAGAGCGGTTTGCAATCGCGTTTACGGGAGCAACTCGCGCCGGGACGGTACCGCGCGCGTGAGCAAGCGGGGCGTCAAGCATACGCCGTTGGCCGAATCGCACAGGCACCGCTTGCCCACGCGCGCGGTACCGTCCCGGCGCGCGGCTCTTTTCCCGTAAACTGAAGTGAAAACCGATCTGAAGCAACTCAAAGCCCCGGAAAGCGGCGGCGCAGCAGCGGCGCTTGGCGTTCGCTGACTTGCAGTTCAGTTTGTGCCGCATCCTTCATCGCCAGGCTGAAAGAGCTTTTGAAATCGGGGCGCAGTTCTTTGATGTGCGCCAGGTTGATGAGTGTCGAACGGTGTGCGCGGAAGAATTGGTCAGCGGGCAAACAGTCTTCGAGCTGGTTGAGTTGGTAGTTGACCCAATAGGTCTCGTTCACCGTATGCGCACGCACAATGCCATCTGCCACGCGGAAGAAATAAATATCGGTTGGCGCGAGCAGCAAGAAACGATCTCGTTTGCGGGCTACGATGTGGCGCAGCGGTGTGGTCGCAGGTGTGGTTTGAATGAGTGCCGAAAGTTCGCGTTGTTCATCAGCGCGTTGCGGCGCAGAGGCGTGCAAGCGTTGCGCGCGGTCTACTACCAGCGCCAGACGTTCATCTTCGACGGGCTTGAGCAGGTAAGCCAGCGCATTCGCGGCAAAGGCCGCCAGCGCGTGTTGATCGTAACCCGTCACGAAAACCACCAACGGCAACGTGACAGAAGCAGGCAAGGCTTGCAGAACTTGCAAGCCATTCAGCCCCGGCATTTCAATGTCCAAAAAAAGCAGGTCGGGCGCGAGCGCAGTGATTTGTTGTAAGGCCTGCAAGCCATCGGCGGCTTCGCCAATGATTTCGACGGCGGAAGCGTGCGCCGCCAGCAAGCGCGTCAGGCGCGCCCGCGCCGAAGCTTCGTCATCCACGATCAGGGTTCTCATCATAAAATGTAGAGCAACCTTTTCAGGTTGCTCGTGCCTTCTTATTCAGTCAATTGAAGAGAAACCGAACCTTTTCAGATTGTGCGTGAACTCGTATTGGGTCAGTAACGAGAACCTGAGCAACCTGGAAAGGTTGCTCTACGTTTCGCAGGGTAACAGCAAGGTTACGCGGCTGCCCCCCGTGGCGACGGTTTCGCAATTCATTTGCGCCCGTCCGCCATAACTCGTTGCCAACCGTTCGGCGACATTGCGCAAGCCAATGCTGTGGCCGTTGCGCGCGGTTTCATTCGCCGCCATGAGCGTAGCCGGATCTCTAGCGAAGCCTAAGCCATCGTCTTCAACCATCAAGCTAAGTTGTTTGCCAATGCGCCGCACGCTGACCTGCAACGTGCCGCCGCCGATTTTGGGCGCGAGGCCGTGCTTGAGTGCGTTCTCTACCAATGGTTGCAGAATCAATGACGGCACACTGGCAGCCGCCAGCGACTCATCCATCGTGAATTGCACGCGCAAGCGGTCGCCGAAACGCAGGGCTTCGATGTCGAGCCAGGTTTTGAGGAAGTCGAGTTCTTCGCGCACCGAAATCATTGGGCATTCGCTGCCGCGCAAAACGTGGCGGAAGATTTTGGCCAACTGCACGGTGACGCGCTCGGCCTGTTGCGGATTGGCGACGATCAGGTCGGCAATCGTATTGAGTGAATTGAACAGAAAGTGCGGATTGATTTGCGTGCGCAAGGCGCGCAATTCGGCTTCCGTGATCTGGCGGCGCAACCGTTCCTCTTTGTTCTGTTGCGCCTGGCGCGCGCGTTCGAGGGCGAGCGATTCGAGACGGCTGCTGACTTGTCCGGCGAGGCCACGTAGCCAACTCAATTCGCTGTCGAGCAAGTTGCGCCGTTGTGCGCCGGGCGCAATGGCAAGCACGTGCGTAACCTGACCGCCGACGCGAATGGGCGCGAGAAATTCGACCTCTTCTCCCATTCGCGCACGCAACGGATCGCCGGGTTTTAGTTCGCATAATTCGCCGCTGTTGAGCGTGGCGGCATGTTGCGCCGTGTCGAACGCAACCAGCGGCGCAACCAGCGGAATGATGCGAGTATCCTCCAACAGCAACGTAGTGCGCGCGAATTGCGCGACGCTGGCAAACATCGTTTCGGCTTCTTCTTCGTGCGCCAGATTTTCCCAGCATTGCCGCGTCACCGCCGCATAATCCGGCTCACGAAACAGCCAGCCATCCACCAGATAATCCAGTTTTGGCAAGAGCCAGACGAAACCGCACAACAGCAACGTCAGGCATGCCGTCGCCGCGATGACGGAGCCTGCCGTAGGGAAAACCGCGATCTGCCTGACGACGCGCGGCAACTCCCACAACAACCAGACGCCGCTGCCCAACGCCAGCAACAACGCCGTCAAAAGGCGCACACTCGCTTTGATGAAGACATTCGACAGGCGAAAGTCGCGGAAGTAAAATGTCATTCCAAACATCATCAACAACGGGGCTTGTTGTTCGGCAAAGGCTAACCATTCAGACTGCCAGCCGTAAGCCCGCGAAAGCAACGCAATCACCGCCGGCGTCATTACGCCGCACACCATCATCACGGCATAAAACCGGGCGGCGAAATCGCGTGACCAGCTGCGCCGCAGCAACAACAACGCGCCCAGCGTAACCGTTGCGACGTGCAGCACCAGTCCCAGAATCGCCGACCGGCAATGGCTGTCTGCACCCGCAGCGCGGCTGAACCCGTAATACAGCGTCAACGCGCTTGCGCTCAACAGGGCCAGGCCGTAAAGCCAGCGCGAGGCTTGCGCACTCCATGAATCTTCGGTACGCGGGCGTTGCCACAGCACCAGAAAACTCACCGGAAAGAAGACGCCGCCCGCAAAAGTCAGGCAATCCGCTGCCACCAGCCAGACGGATTGCGCCGCAAAACCGGCGATCACCAACAACCTTACGCACAGCGAACCCAGACACCACGACAAAGCGATAATCGCCTGCAAATATTTGGCGTACGCGTGTGTCAGGGCGGGCGGGCGGCGTGATAACAAGCGGAGAAACAGCACACACATCATCGCGCCTACGCCAAACCCCAGCGTTTGCGCGATGAGAATAACAGTCATTCCGTTTTCTGCTGATAGCGGCATCCTTCGCTCCTCATTGCTGCGGGCCAGTCATCCCTGGCAACTGAGCAAGGATGATCCCAACCGGTACCGGAACGCCAGCCTATTCGGCTGAGCGCGGAAAATTTCGTGTGAACGCCGCGCTGAGACGAAAATTTCCGCGCTCAGTCCTTTCTGCTTCTGCGTGCGCCGCTGCTGCCCCTATTTTGTGCGCGACGAACAACACGTTCACGGAACCACAACACTTGCTGAAGGAGCATACACAATGACACGCAAACTATTTTTCATCCTGGCGCTCTGCGCCGCCAGTCTCACCGGATTCACCAGTCAGGCACGTAATGATAACCGTGTGACCTTCACCAAAGAGATCGCGCCGATCCTTTACCAGCACTGTGCGCAATGCCATCGCCCGGACGAAGCCGCGCCGTTTTCCGTCTTGCGTTATCAGGACGTGCGCCCGTGGGCCAAATCCATTCGGGAAAAAGTCGTCGCGCGCGAAATGCCGCCGTGGCATGCCGATGCGCCGCACGGACAGTTCTCCAACGACGCGCGGCTGACACAAGCCGAGATTGACGCTATCGCCGCCTGGGTAGACAGCGGCGCACCCGAAGGCAATCCGAAGAATTTGCCGCCCGCGCCGAAAGCCGCTTCAACGTGGGCGATTGGAGAGCCGGATGCCGTGCTGCAAATGCCGCAGGCTTACACACTCGCGGCGCAGGGAACGGACGATTACATCTACTTCCGCGTGCCGACCCATTTCACCGAAGACAAATGGATTCAAGCCGC
Organism: Acidobacteriota bacterium; assembly: GCA_016196035.1. Taxonomy (NCBI): domain Bacteria; kingdom Pseudomonadati; phylum Acidobacteriota; species Acidobacteriota bacterium. The sequence goes on from JACPYM010000095.1 coordinate 35,562, forward strand.
CGAATTCCTCCCCGGCAATCGGCCTGTAGTCCATCACGCCCTCGTGTTCGTCGAGTCGCCGTCGCTGTACCGTCGCGCGCTCGATCAGGCCAAAACGCAAGGCGGCGATTTGCGCAACCCAGTCTCGGTCTTTCAAACCTCACGCGGTAGCTCTGAATATCTGGACGGCACGGTTTATCGCACCAAGCCAGACACGCCCGTCATCAACGATCTGTGCGCTTCGACGCGCAACAGCGACAGCGGCGGCGGCCCATTCCTGCTGATGGGATATGCGCCGGGCAAGAACGCCGATGTTTATCCGACTGGCACAGCGAAACGCATCCCGGCGGGCGCGAACCTGATCTTCCAGATGCATTACGCCAAGACCACGGGACAGTCCGAAACCGACCGCACCAGCGTCGCGCTGCGGTTCGCCCGGCAACCGGTCGAGAAACTGGTCGAATCGCTGATGATCGAAAACTATCAATTCGCCATCCCGCCCGGAGCCGCACAACACACAGCGACGGCCTGTTACACGCTGCCTCGCGAGGTCGAATTGATGGATTTCACGCCGCACATGCATGTGCGCGGCAAAGCCATGAAATACGAGGTGATTTATCCAGACGGCAAACGCGCCACGCTGCTGAATGTGCCACGCTACGATTTCAATTGGCAGACGCTTTATATGCTCAGCCAGCCGTTGCGAGTGCCCCAGGGCGCACGCCTGATGGTCACAGCCACCTTCGACAATTCCGCCCAAAACAAACGCAATCCCGATCCGACCAAAACAGTGCGCTTTGGCGAACCGACATACGACGAAATGTTGATTGGGTTCGTAGGTGTTGCGCGTCCGAAACCGCCAGAACGTCCGGTGGCGAAACTCGCGCCAGAAACACTGGCAGCGTATGAGGGCGTGTATTCCGCCGGACTTGGGCCACAATTCACCATCCGGCAGGAAGGCGGCACGCTTTATTTCATAATCCCCGGTCAATTGCCCTTACCCGCGACGCCTGAATCAGCCACAAAATTTTACTTCCGGGATGTAGAAGACGCCGAGGTGGTCTTCAGCAAAACCGCAGCGGGCGATGGGGTTGAATTACAGGCGACCTTCGGCCAACAAAAGATCCAGGCGAAGAAGCGCAACTAGCTCACGTAACATGCGCTATTGGCTGAGCGCCTTGTACTGTATTGGCGACATCCCCGTGATTTGCATTTCACGACGGCAAATTCAATGCGAGGCTAAAGAACATGCGATTGGTTTGACCCATTGAAACTGCTGCCATCCGCTTTCAATTACCAAGCAATCCATTCCGCCCGATCCAGGCTATTTCTTCAAATACTCATTCGGTTCGACCAATTGCAGGTCGGGGCAGCTCTTGATGGCTTCACGCAAGTAATACGCGTGCCCCTGGCCGAAGATCACCAGCACGCGGTCTTGCGGCGAATCAATCGTCTGGCTGATGTTCGTAAAGATGCGGAAGTTGCGTTGATACCAGGCCGTCAGCACATCCGCACCGACAAATTGGTCTTTGCTGCGCACGCGCGCCAGTTGCAGATAAAAGTCACGCGTCTGCTCTTGCAACGCAGGCTCGTTCATCTCGGCCAGCGCCGCGCGCACGGTCATCTGCTCCCATTCTTTTTGTTTGACCTGCACTTGCGCAAGCGTCTTTTGGAAAAGTTCGAGGAAGGCTTTGTTGCCGGTCTCTTGCGCGGCTTTCATCAAGGCATCGAAATCCATGCCTATTTGGTGATCCACCAAATAGACTTGCTTGTGCCCGAAGCGGCGCGCCAGCCGGAAGCCGAGTTGCTGGCTCTCATTGGCGTTGAGCTTGAATTCATCTTTCAGATACGCCTGATAGTGCGCTTGAAACTGCGTATTTTCAGGCGGCGTTTCCAGCAGGATTTTGGTGGGTTTGAAACGCGCCAAGGCCTCGAGCACCTCCGCGATTTCCTGCTGCTTTTTCTCGCCGAGATGATCGGGGAAATTCGCTTTCACCGCATCCAGATTCGGATTGGCAAAATGATAGGTGCCCAGCACCATGACTTGCGCTTTGCTTTGTGATTGGGCTGCGGCGACACCGGCCAGCAAGAGTAAGACTGCCAGCAGTGAAAACAGCTTCGACATATGGATGTTCCTTCTCCCGCGCCTGTTGCGGTTGGAATTAGATCGCGCCTGTCTCTGCGAACTGCTTGATCGCTTCGTCGCTGTAACCCAGCCCCTGCAAAATCTCGCGCGTATGTTCGCCGAGTTGCGGCGGCGGCAATTCCATCGTCCCTGGCGTCGCCGAAAGGTTCACCGTCGGCGCGATTTGTTTCAACGCGCCTTCGGTCGGATGTTCGATCTCGCCGATCATCCCGCGCGCTTTGATTTGCGGGTCTTCGATCATTTCTTCAACGTCGTTGACCAGCGCGATGCAAGTGTCTACGCCGTCAAAAGCCGCCAGCCATTCCGCCGCTGTGCGTGTTTTGAAGAGGTCGCGCAGCGCCACGATCATGCCCGTTTGGGCATTGTTGAATTGCTGCGGGATGAACTCTTCGCGGCCCAGCACGCGACAGGCTTCCTGCCAGAATTTCGGTTCCAGCGCGCCGAGCGATAGATAACGCCCATCCTTTGTTTCATAAAGCTGATAACAGGCGTACTTGCCTGACAACCCATCATTGCCACGCGGCGGTTGCGCTTCGTTCGCCAGGTAGGAAGCCAGCGGCACATACATCAACGACAACGCACTGTCGGTCATCGAGACGTCTACGAATTGGCCTGCGCCCGTGCGCTCGCGCGCCTGCAACGCCAGCAGCACGCCGATGACCGCGTGCAAGCTGCCGCCCGCCAGATCGGCCAGTTGCACGCCGGGCAAAACGGGCGGCCCGTCTTTGCCGCCAATCACGCCCAGCACGCCCGCCGTGCTCAGGTAATTCGCATCGTGACCCGGCTTCAGGCGATACGGCCCGTCCTGCCCGTAGCCGGTGAGCGCGCAATAAATCAGGCGCGGGTTCAACGCTTGCAACGTCGCATAACTCAAGCCCAGCCGCTCCATCACGCCGGGGCGGAAGCCTTCGACGACGACATCGGCTTGGGCGGCAAGCTTCAGGAAAATCGCGCGCCCGGCTTCGGATTTGAGGTTGAGCGTCAGGCTGCGTTTGTTGCGATTGGTGACGAAGAAGTACGCGCCGGGCCGTTTAATGCCGGCGCGCGAATGCCGCGCGGGATCGCCGGTGCCGGGCTCTTCGATTTTGATGACGTCGGCGCCGAAATCGCCGAGCATCATGGTGGCGACGGCGCCAGGCAGCAGACGGGTGAGATCGAGGACAGTGATGCCGTTTAAGGGTTTCATAGTGAGTTCCTAACGAGAATGTCAAAGGCAGGCAAAGATTGGGCGGCAAAATCAAAACAGTCAAGCTGGTGCAAGAGGAAGTTGATACGAGTTTCGACGCGCAGCGTCTTTGGAGTGCGTGCGGCACAGGCCGCCGCTTTGGTAATCCCTTCGTTTGGTATACCGCCAAGGGGATACCAAAGCGGCGGCCTGTGCCGCACGCACTCCAAAGGCTTCGCCAGACAAAACCTTCTGTTCAGCCCGCCATAGGATAGTTTGGTTGAAATGACAAAGGCGGCGGCGCTATTCGCTTTTGTGAATAGCGCCGCCGCCGCTCTCAGCTTTGTTCGAGCGCCGGATCAGAACGACAGCTTCAGCGCGAACTGAATCTGCCGTGCTGGCGTGTATAAACTGCGAATCGTGCCGAAGCCGCCCGCCGAGGTCACCGCGCCGGTTGCGTTGCGCACGATGCTCGACGCCGTGCCGCTGGGCGTGCCGAAGTTGGTCTTGTTGAGCAGGTTGAAAAACTCCGCCCGGAATTCCAGCTTCGAGACTTCGTTGATCACCGGCAGCGCGAAGTTTTTCTGCAAGCCCAGATCGAATTGATAAACCGACGGGCCGCGTCCGAGGTTGCGTCCGGCGTTGCCGAAGGGTTGATCCTGTGTGGGCAGGAACACGGCTTCGGTGTTGAACCAGCGATCAATCGTGCGCTCGCTCTTGGGCAGCAGCGGATTGCCGACCAGGTTCGGACGCAAGGCGATGCCGCCCAGGAACGAGGCCAGATTCGCTGTGACCGGCGAGGGCGTGTAGCGGAAGTTGACCGCCTGACCGCTGTACATCGCGTTGATGCCGGTCAGCGTCCAGCCGCCCAGCGCCGCATCCAGCGCGTAGGGCAAGCTGCCGAGCCACGCGCGGCCTTTGCCGAAGGGCAGTTCCCAGACGAAGCTGGTCGTGTTGTTGAAGGGTTGATCGTAAGCACCGACACCGCGATCCGCCGCGATGTTGAACAGGTTTTGCGGACGCCCTTCATTGCCGCCCGGTTCTTCCAGCACTTGCGAAACGTTATCAATCGCCTTCGAGAAGGTGAAAGAATTGAGCACGTACAGGCCCTTCGAGAAACGGCGCTCGAATTTCACCTGCAACGCGTTGTATTCCGAATAGGCCGCCGGCAGCGTCGCCGAGATCGAGCGGAAGCCTTGAATCGGGCGGCGCGCATCCAGCGCGGGGCGTTGCGCGGCGGGCAAGGCCAGTTCCGCTGTGGTCAGCGGACGCGCCTGGTTGTAATCGGCCAGCAACAACATCTTCAAGGCGTGATTGCCGACATAAGCCACATCCAACAGCATATTGCCCGGCAATTCGCGTTGCACCGACAACTGCCAGTTTTGAATGTAAGCCGTGCGCGTTTCGCGCGGCGTGAAGAGCACAACGTTGTTGGGCAGATTGGTCGGATAGCCAGTCTGCGTCGGACGGAAACAGTTGTCGGCATAGACCGTGCCGGTGCAGAGCGCGAGCGCGGCGTTTTGCGTGACGTTCGCGCGCGTGATTTGCGGGAAGTTCGTCGCCAGCAAATCGGCGCTGCCGACGCGGTTGAAATGCACGTAGCCGATGCCGTACCCGCCGCGCACGACCGTCTTGTCGAGCAGGTTGTAGGCGAAGCCCAAACGCGGCGCCCAGTTGTTGCGGTCGGGATCAACCAGCGCGCGGTCATACGCCGAGCCGTCTTTGGCTTGAATGATCGCCTTCGTCGTCGGGTCGAAATTCGACAGACGATTCTGTGCTTCGCGGAAGGGCGAGGCGTATTCGTAACGCACGCCCAGATTGAGCGTGAGTTTCTGGTTCACTTTGAAGTCGTCTTGCGCGTAGGTGTAATGCAAGCGCCGCTGCATCTCGACCACCAGCAGGTTGGCGAATTCGTATTGCGAACGCGCGCCGAAGAAGAAGTCCGACAGGTTGAAGATCGTATTCGCCGCCGATGTCGCAGTGTTGCGGCTGAACTGGCTCGAATAGGTATCCAGGCCCATCAGCGGGTTGGTGTCCTGCACGTCGGTGTTGACCGAAAGGTATTCGTAGCCAGCCTTCAAACTATGGCGGCCCCGCGTCGTCGTGTAGTTGAAGCGCGGATTGATCGAGAACGGATTTTGAAATTGTGGGTTGGTGGATTGACGGCCCAATTGCGCAAAGCCGGTGACAGTTTGCGTGGTCAAGCCGCCCGTAATCAAACGGTCTTCGGGCAAGCCGGTGATGCCGTAAAGTTCGCGCACGCTCGGCCCGCCAGAGAGAGGCGGACGTTTACCGCCTTCGATTTTCGAGACGCCCAGCCGCGCTTCGAACGCCGAACCGTTCGAGAGCGCATAGGTCGCACCCGCCACCAGTTGCTGATTGAGCACGTTGATGAAGCCGTTCTGGTTGCTGCCCGACGGCCCAGGGATGTTCGGCCCGTTGAACTCGTTCACCTTGCGATGGCTTATGCGCACAAAGCCGTTGAGCTTGGCGCTGAAATTGTGATCGAGCTTGAGATTGAACTTGTCGTTGAAATTGCGGTTGGTCACCAGTTCGCTGTAATTGCTGGCGAAACTGGTTTCAGTTTTACCCGCCACATTGGGCGCGGGCAATTCGTTGAGCACCTTGCGCGCGAGCGCCGTCATCGGAATGCGCTGGCCTGCTGTGAAGATCGTGCCCGCCGCAATCGTCGCTCCGGTCGAATCAACAAACGCATAAGGCACGCGCACATCGCCAGTCAGAATGCCCTGACGTTGCAGCAAGGTCGGCAGCGTCGAGAAGACGACGTCTTTGGCGACTTGGCGAAAGCCTTCGTAATCAAGGAAGAAAAACGTGCGGTCTTTGATGATCGGCCCGCCCAGCGTGAAACCGAATTGATTACGGATCAACGGTGGTTTGACGCCGCTCACCGGTTTGAAAAAGCCGACCGCGTTCAGCACGGTATTGCGATGGAACTCCCACAGGCTGCCGTGAATTTGGTTGGTGCCGCTGCGATAGGCCGCGTTGATGACCGCGCCACCGCTGCGCCCGAATTCCGCGCTGTACGTGTTGGTCTGCACTTTGAATTCGGCCACGGCGTCGGGCGAAACCTGCACGACTTGCGAAGAGAAGCCCTGGTTGCTGGTGCCGTAAGCGTTGTTGTCCACGCCATCAAGCAGGAAGTTGTTGAAAGTGTTGCGCAGGCCGTTGACGTTGAAAGCGGCCTCGCGTCCGCCGCCCGTCGCGGCGTTTTGATTGGATTCGCGCACACCAGGTGCGAGCAGCACGAGGTTGGCATACGAACGGCCATTGAGCGGCAGGTTGACGATCTGTTCGCGTTGCACGACCTGGCCGCGCACGCTCGATTCGGTTTCCAGCAGTTGCGCGGCGTCGGTGATGACGACGGTTTCCGAAACCTGGCCGGGTTGCATGGTCAGGTCTACGCGCTGGCGGGCGTTGACGACGACTTCGACACGCTCGGCGACCGCAGTCGAGAAGCCCTGCAAGGCGGCGCTGACGCGATAGATGCCGATGCGCACGTTGATGAATTGATAGTTGCCTTCGTTGTCGGTTTGCGCGGTGGTCGCGAGGCCGGTGGCCGCGCTTTTCAACTCGACTTTGACATTGGGGAGTACTGCGCCATTGGCGTCACGCACAGTGCCGAGCACGGTGGCGGTGTCGAATTGCGCCCACGCGGCGATGCTGGTCAGGCTCAAACAGAGCGCCAGCCAGAGCAGTCGCAACGCAGGGTTCCGCAGAAATTGGAGACGATGCATGTTTCCTCCTCAGGAATATCCATTGGTGTTGCCATTGGTGGTAATTGATGGAAGACGGTGGGGCATTCCCCTGGCCGTAAGTAAGCAAAGACGCTAACAGCCGCTGGTCAAATCGAATTCAAGCAAAGCTTAAGTGCGCGTGAAATCTTCAGGGTTGTCCGCTGGCAATCGGGTTTGCCGACGCTGTTTGCCGCCAGCCCGGCGTAATGCCTTTTTCGTTGGCATCCTGCGCATACGCCGTGCTCCACGCGCTCCATCCATCGGAATAATTGCGAATGTTGCCGTAGCCTAGCAGATAGGCATAGAGGAACGTCAAGCTGGAACGCCAGCCGCTGCCGCAATAAAAAATCACCTCGCGCGCGAAGCCTGGTCCGTCGTGCCCTGCTTTGAGACCCGCCTGTGCCCAGCGCACTGCAATTTCGCTGACGCTGCGCAAGGTGCCGTCGTGATCCTGATACAAGCGCGCCTTGTCATCGGCATCGCCAATCGGCAACGCACCGGGAATGCGCCCGCGCAGGGCCATGTAATCGTAGCCGCTGATTTCGCCACGATATTCGGCCTCGCTGCGCGCATCGGCCAGCCAGACGTTGCCGTTGTCAAAATTTGCGCGCACATACTCCGTCGTCGCCAACCACTCAGCACGCGGCGGAGCGGAGAAGGAAACAGCCGGTGGCTGGCGCACCTCAGTCTCGCCCGCATAGCCCGCCGCCTGCCAGGCCTGGTAACCGCCGTTGAAGAAGCGCACATCCTGGACGCCCGCGTAATTGAGCACCCACCAAACGCGCGCGGCGGCAATCGTCTGTTGGCTGTATACGATCACCGTCGTCTCCGGCGTGATGCCATGACGCCCGATGACCTGTTGCAACGCAGCGACGGATTTCAAATGCCAGCGCGGATAGCCATTCTCGAAGTCATCCGTATCCAGATGCAGCGCGCCGGGCACGTGGCCCTGGTTGTAATCTTTGGCCGCTGTGAGCGCCCCCCAACTCGTTTCCAAAATGACGAAGCGCTCAGTGCGATAGGAGGCGGGGCGCGGGGCCTTGGCATTGGGCGCATAAAAGTCTTGCACGGCTTTGACCCAGGCAGCCGAGACGATGGTTTCATAACGTGGCGCGGCGTTGAGCGGAAGTTTTTCTGTCTTGCTCCATTCGTTCATGCCGCCTTCATACACTGCCACGCGCGGATAGCCCAGCAAGCGCAGGGCGAAATACGCAAAGCCCGCGCGCGTGCCCGCGTTGGAATAGAGGGCGATTTCTTTGTCGCTGGTAAGGCCATGTGCCGTCCACAGCGTTTTCAATTCCTCTGCCTGGCGCATTACGCCATCGGCGGCCAACGCCCATTGCCAGGGCCAATGTACTGCGCCGGGGAGGTGGCCGCCGCGTGTTTGGCCCGGCGCGGGCCAGCCCAAATACTCTTCATCTGAGCGCACATCAACTAAAGCAAAATCCGGTTGGCCCAGGCCCCGTTGAACTTGTTTTTGATTGAGGCGGATTTTCTTTTCCGGTGCGGCGTCAAACGGGGTGTGGGCAAATTGCGGTTCATAGGTTGTCGTGCGACGATTTTCGCCCAGCCAGCGCGGCCAGCCGCCATTGAGCAGGGCGACCTGCGAACAGCCCAGCGTTTCAAGCGTCCAGAAAATGTAGCCGGCGGTGCCTTGCGATCTGGGCGGATCGTCGTAAATGACGATGTTGGCGCTGCGCGTCAGGCCCAAACGCGCGAGTTGCAGCGCCAATTCAACCGGGTCTTCGCGCCGTTGCGTGGTGTCGTCGCGTAAGGTTTCGACCGGCAACGCAAGCGCGCCGGGCACGTGGCCCGCCGCATATTCGGCGCGCGAACGCGCGTCAATGATGCGTAAGCCACGCTCGTCCAATTGCCGATTTAAGGCTGTCGTTGAGATGAGCAACGAGGCGTTGGGATAAGGCGGTGAATCCATGGAACAGGCCGAAGCGAGGAGTAAGGTCAGACAGCAAGCCGTCCAGCCTCTGATGGACGCCCAGGCAGGTAGTGTAGGTTTCGTTGGCGGAGAACTGACTTCCATCGTACTGCCTGCCCAAACACCTCTGTACACATAGTCAAAGAGCGTGAAGTTCAAGTTTCTGCCGTCGTTGGAGCTTTCGCACACAGGCTGAAGCCTGAACTCCATGCTCTTTGTTCTCTGGTGTAAGCCCCTGTGGGTTATTTCTTCTTGGCCGCCGGTTTCTTGCTCGGGGCCATGGCTCTGGCATATCGCCCAATCGTATCCGGGAAAGTTTTGGTCAACGCCGGCGCGGGCTTGGCGCCTTTCAGCACCACTGGCGCGGCATTTTCGTCGCCATAGGCTTCCTTCATATCGTCCTTGTCCGCCGCGATCACGCTGCCTTTGAGTTCGAGACCCGCGAAGAGGCCTTTGCTGCGCGAATAAGAAAGAATCTGCGCATCCATTTTCAAATCGGTCGAAGCGCCCGCCTGACGACCCACCGGCCCGGCGGCGGCGGTGGCGTCGCCGCCAATCTCGAATTTGCTCGAAAGCAGGCTGTTCATGCCGCTATCGCTCATAAACAGCAAAATGAAATCGGTGGATTGCGCGCCGATCTGCAAGCCGAAACTGCCGCCTTTCATATTGAAATAGGCGGGCGCGCTCCAGCCTTTGGCCGTGTGACAGGTAGCGACACCGCGTCCGCCGCGTCCGCCGATGACGAACCCGGCTTTGATCACGTCGGGGAAAACCGCCACGCAGCGGGCCTTGCCCAGCACCGCTTCCGGGATGGCCTTGTCGGGAATGTCCATGATTTCTTTGAACACCTTGGCGGCCTTGTTGGCCTGTTTGACGGTGTCGCTGCTGGCGCTCAGCTTGCCTTGCGCAAAGGTTGCGCCGCTGAGCAGACAGAGAGTGATGAGCAGAGAACTGGAACGCAGGTACATAGTCTCCTCCGTAAGTGAATTTGTTTGGGGGGAACTGCTTAATTTCGCTGCCAGCATTGTGTCAGGACGAAGTTGCTGGAAGCAAGCTGTCAAAAGCCCGCCGCTTGCAATTGCGTTTACGGGAGTCGTTGACGTGGGGACAGTACCGCGCGCGTGAGCAAGCGGCGCGTCAAGCTTGCGCCATTAGCTGAACTGCCAACTGCCGCTTGCTGACGCGCGCGGTACTGTCCCGCTGCGCGGTTTTCCCGTACACCATAGTGAAAACCGATCTAAAGCCGGAAATAACCAGAATAAATACTTCGGCGGCGGCTGAAATGTTTTGGCCCTGCGGTTGTTTTCAGAATGAAGAAGTCACCAACGTCGTCAAGCGAGCTTGGGTAGTGTCCTAAAGTTGTGTTGCCAGCGAGTGCAAGCTGTTTCCCCACGAAGCCACACGAAGAAAACACGAAGCTGCTTGGCGATCTTCGTGTTTTCTTCGTGTGGCTTCGTGGGGAAACAGCTTTGTTTTAGGCAGCAACACAGGAATAGGACACAACTCGAGCTTGGTTGGCAGTTTAGCAGCCAGGGCCTGCTTGGCCATATCTCGAACAATGCCCACCGTCCCGGGAGTCGAAATTTTGCTAGCAGAATTTATTCACAGACATCACCCAAATGGGTGACGACACCAAATCCACCCCCCCCCAAATAAAATCCGCCGGTCACCGAAATTTCAGCGCCAGCGCCGACACTATGAATTGTAAGCAACGGGGAATGAGTGCTGGCCCCTTGCGGGCCTAGCCGTGCAACAACGCCTAACCCAGCGAAAAAAACAAAATGCCGTCAAGCAAGTCTGGGACGCAGTTTTTCCGCCAGGCTTGATTGACGGCCTCCTAAACACGCTCAGTAAACTTTTGGAGAAAGTCTGATGACTGCAAAACAAGCGATCAATCGAGCCAGCTTGGGGCTGGCCTTCTTATGTTTGGCCGCAGCCGGCTTCGGCTGGCGCGCGCTGGCGCACCGCGCCGTCAATGGGACGCCGCAACCCGCCGTCAGCCGTCCGCCACTGGCGGCGCTGCTTAACCCGGATGGCACGCTCAAACCGGCGCACGGTTTTGAAGGCAGTCTGGACGGACGCGGCTGGCGTTTGACCGCGACTAGCGAGGGCGCGCCGCGTTTTGTCAGCGCCGCACCGGGCGATGAATTGTGGGACGCGCAATTCACCAACGCGCTCGGCGTCAACGGCACGGTCGAAGCCATCGCCGTCAGCGGCAGCGATGTTTATATCGGCGGTTCATTCAGCGCCGTGCAGGGCGTCGCGGCCAAGAACATCGCGCGCTGGAATGGCAGCGTCTGGTCGGCGTTGGGCGAAGGCATCAGCGGCACGGTGTATGCGCTGGCTGTCAGTGGAAGCAATGTTTACGTGGGTGGAGGATTCATCACGGCTGGCACCACGGCAGCCAACGGTATCGCCGTTTGGAATGGCAGCATTTGGACGCCGCTAGGGGATGGCGTGACCATCGCCAGCGGCGGCAACGGTAGTGTGCTTGCGTTGGCCGTCAGCGGCAGTGACGTTTATGCCGCTGGAGGATTCACCACCGCTGGCAGCGCCCCGGCCAACAACATCGCGCGTTGGAATGGGAGTACCTGGTCGGCCCTCGGCGGCGGCTTGACGGCAACCGGCAGCAACACCGTTACGGTGGAGGCCCTGGCCATCAGCGGTAGCGATCTGTACGTGGGCGGCTTTTTTAGCAGCGCGGGTGGCACAGCGGTCAGCAATATTGCCCGCTGGAACGGCAGCGCCTGGACGGCACTGGGCGCGGGCCTCAACAACCAAGTCAAGGCGCTGGCCGTGAGCGGCGGCAACATTTATGTGGGAGGCAGCTTTACCGGCGCGGGGAATGTTGCGGCACTGCGCATTGCGCGCTGGAATGGCAGCGCCTGGGTAGCACTCGGCAGCGGTCTCAGCGGGGAAAGTTTTTCTGATGTAAATGCGTTGGCTGTCAGCGGCAATGATGTTTTCGCAGGCGGGGGATTCACCACCGCAGGCGGCCAGCCCACCAAGCGCGTCGCCCGCTGGAATGGCAGCGCCTGGTCAACGCTCGGCAGCGGCATTGGCCAGACGACCACTCACCAAGTAAAAGCACTCGCCGTCAGCGGCGGTGAACTCATCGCGGGTGGCTTCTTTTCTACGGCGAGTGAAGTGCTCACTGGCAATCTGGCCCGTTGGAATGGCAGCGCCTGGTCGAGCCTGGGCAGCCCCGGCCCCAGCAACAGCGTCAATGGTGTGGTCCGTGCCATCGCGCTCAGCGGTAATGATGTTTATGTGGGCGGTGATTTCAATTTGGCGGGTGGTGTGGCCGCCAACAACATTGCCAAGTGGAATGGCTTGTCCTGGTTGGCGCTGGGCAGCGGTCTGGATAGTTCAGTCAACGCGATTGCCGTCAGCGGCAATGATGTTTATGTAGGCGGCAACTTTGGCAGCGCGGGCGGCGTCGCTGCGGGTGGCGTCGCCAAATGGAACGGCAGCACTTGGTCGGCGCTCGGCAATGGATTGAGGTTGGTTGGTGCACTGGCAATAAGCAGCGGCAACGTCTATGCAGGCGGCTCTTTCACTACAGTCAATGGCACGACTTTCAATAACATTGCGGTTTGGAACGGTTCGACCTGGGCACCGCTCGGTAGCGGCGTGAATGGTCAGGTTTTGGCGCTGGCTGTCAGCGGCAACGATGTTTACGCGGGGGGCACATTCACCACGGCGGGCGGCAATCCAGCCCGCACGATTGCCAAATGGAACGGCAGCGCCTGGACGGCGCTGACTACCGATGTGGGCACGCGGCAGATGTCGGCGCTGGTACTCAATGGCAACGATCTTTACGCGGGCGGCTTCTTTACCAGCGTGGGCGTGCCCGACACCACGGGCGTCGCCAAATGGAATGGCAGCGTCTGGGCGGCGCTTGGCAGCGGCATCCCGCGCGGCTTTGTCTTCGCCCTCGCCTTGCAAAACAACGCGCTTTACGCGGGCGGCAGCTTTTTAAGAGCGGGCGATACGGCGGTGAACAACCTCGCCAAATGGGATGGCGGCAACTGGTCAGCGCTCGGCAGCGGCGTCAACAGCGGCGTCAGCGCCCTCGCCGCCAACGCCAGCTACGTATACGCGGGCGGCAGCTTCGCCACGGCGGGCGGCAAGCCTTCGCATTACTTTGGCCGCTATCAGCAGCCTTGCACCGGCACGCTCAGCGCCGCCAGCCAGAGCTTCCCGGCGAGCGGCGGCGCGGGCAGCGTCAACGTCACGGCCCCGGCATGCAACTGGACGGCTGTCAGCAATGCGCCTTGGGCCACAATCACCAGCGGGGCAACCGGCAGTGGCAATGGCACGGTCAATTTTACCGTCACCGCCAATCCCGATCTCAGCACGCGCACGGCGACGCTGACCATCGCCGGGCAAAGCTTCAGCCTCACGCAAGCCGGGCAAACGTGCAGCTACACACTCGCGCCCACCAGCGCGACGGCCAGCGCCAGCGGCGGCACGGGCAGCGCGACGGTGACGCCCAACCTCGCGGCCTGTGCCTGGACGGCCACGAGCAACGCCGCGTTCATCACGATCACCAGCGGCGCGAGCGGCATGGGTACAAGCGCGGTGAATTACACGGTCGCGGCCAATCCGAATCCAAGCACGCGCACGGGCACACTGACCATCGCGGGGCTGACTTTCACGGTGACGCAGGAAGCATTGGCTTGCAGCTACACGCTGACACCCGCGAGCCTGAGCGTCGCGGCCAATGGCGGAACGGGCAGCGTGGCCGTCGCCGCCGCGAATGGCTGCGCCTGGATGGCCGCGAGCAACGATGCTTTCATCACGCTAACCGGCGGCGCGTCGGGCAATGGCAACGGCACGGTCGCGTTCACTGTCGCGGCCAATCCCGCCGCTACCCAACGCACGGGCACGCTGACCATCGCGGGCCAAACCTTCACCGTCACACAAGCGGGCCAACCGTGCAGCTACACGCTCACGCCCGCAAACGCTAGCGTCCCGGCCAGCGGCGGCGGCGGCACAGTCGCTGTCGCCGCGTTGAATGGCTGCGCCTGGACGGCCACGAGCAATGCCGCCTTCATCACCGTTACCAGCGGGGCCAGTGGCAATGGCAACGGCACGGTCGCTTTCAGCGTCGCGGCCAATCCAACCACTAGCGCGCGCACGGGCACGCTGACCATTGCCGGACAGACCTTCACCGTCACGCAAGCCGCGCTGCTTTGCGACTATGCGATTGCGCCCACCAGCCAAACCGTGAGCGCCGCCGCTGGCACGGGCAGCGTTGCGGTGACGACCACGAGCGGCTGCACTTGGACGGCCACGAGCAATGTCAACTGGTTGACGATCACCAGCGGTGCAAGCGGCAGCGGCAATGGCAGCGTCAGCTTCACCATTGCTGCCAACCCCAGCACCAGCGCGCGCAACGGCACGCTGACCATTGCCGGGCTGACGGCCACCGTCAATCAGAGCGGCGCGGTGACCAACCGGCTAGTTCGGTTGGCCCCGGCGGTAGGCGCGGCAGGCAGTACGGTCAATGTGCCGGTTGAACTCGTGGCGCAAGGCGATGAAACGGCGCTCAGTTTCAGCCTGGGCTACGATCAAGCTTTACTCAGCAACCCTTCGGCGACGGCAAGCGCTGACGCGAGTGGCGCAACGCTGAGCCTGAACCTTGATCAAGTTGCGCAAGGCCGGATTGGCTTGCGGCTGACGCTGCCTGCGGGACAACGTTTGGCAGCGGGCACGCGGCAACTTGCGCTCATTACGTTCACGCTGGCCGCCGCCGCAACCGGTCCGACCGCGCTCAACTTTGGCGATATACCGACGGCGCGGCTGGTGGCCGATAGCGCGGCCAATCCGTTGCCCGCGAATTACCTGGGCGGTTCCGTGGCCATCGCACAACCGGTGGCTAGCGTCTCCGCCGCCAGTTTCAGCGCCGCCGCGCTCGCACCCGAAGCGATGGTGGCCGCCTTCGGCACGCGGCTGGCGACGCGCGTCGAAGCCGCCAGCACGCTGCCCTTGCCGACCAGTCTGGCCGGCACGAGTTTGCGGGTGCGCGACGGCGCGGGCACGGAACGGCTGGCCCCGCTCTTTTTCGTCGCGCCGGGACAAATCAATTATCTCGTGCCGGCGGGGACGGCGTTGGGCACGGCGAGTTTAACGGTGACGAGCGGTGACGGCGCGCTCTCGCTAGGCACGCTCAACATTACCAGCGTCGCGCCGGGACTCTTCGCCGCCAATGCCAACGGTCAGGGCGTGCCGGCGGCGGTGGCCTTGCGCGTCAAGGCGGATGGGGCGCAAAGCTTCGAGCCGGTGGCCGTCTTCGATCCGGCGCGCAATCAATTCGTGGCCGTGCCGCTCGATGTGAGCGCCGCCAATGAGCGCGTGTTTCTGATTCTGTTCGGCACGGGCTTCCGGTTTAACAGCGCGTTGGCGGCAGTCAGCGCAAATTCGGGCGGGACGGATTTGCCGGTCTCATTTGCGGGCGCGGCGGGCGAATTGGCGGGCCTCGATCAACTCAACGTCGAGTTGCCGCGCAGTTTGAGCGGACGCGGCGAGTTGAATCTCACAGTGACGGTGGATGGACGCAGCAGTAACACGCTGCGGGTGTTGCTGAAATAAACGGGACTGGCGCGAACCCTGATCCTTCGCCACAGAGTAACAGCGCGCAGGAGAAGATTTTTGGTTGTCCTAAAGCGGTTTTCACATCAGTGTATGGGAAAAGCCGCGCAGCGAGACGGTACCGCGCGCGTGAGCAAGCGGCGCGTCAAGCTTACGCCATTGGCCGAATCGCCCAGGCTTCGCTTGCTCACGCGCGCGGTACCGTCCCGGCACAACGCGCTCTACCGTACACTGAACTGCAAACCGATCTAAGCGCTCTCTTCGTGACTCTGCGGCAACGACCCTGCATTCGTAAAAAGGTGGGGCGCGGAAACAAAATTCCGCGCCCCACCTTTTTATCTATCTTGATTGCGTTACCGAAACTCAGTTGCCCTTTTCAATCATCAGCGTGCGCACCGGCGAAGTCACGATGCGTTTGCCGTCAAAGCAGATTTCGATGCGCAAGCCGATCCCGAGCCAGCCCATTTTCAGCATGCAACCGCCAAAGGTGGAGCCGCTCACGGTGGCTTCGATAGGTTGCGAAAAGAAACGTCCGCCTTGCACCAGGGCTTTGCCGGTTTCGGGTTCCAGCAAAAAAATGTAGTAGTCGGAATTGAGGGTCTTGGCACAGACCGTATCGAATTGGCTGAGCGAACGAATCGCCACACCATCAAAGCTCGAACTCATCTCGGTGAACCCGTCAAGCGAGCAATAACGCGGGATATTGTGCATTCGTGGCTCTTTCATCATCCTCACCAATTTCAACCGGTCAATTCGCAACCAAGCAGGCAACGCTGCCTCGCAGCCATCAGCGCACTCTGAATTTCAAGTTGCTTTCCCTGCTAACCGTAGCCGCTTGCACAACCGGTGCTCATGGCCACCAAAGTTGGGGCAGTATAACCTCATTACTGCGCACACGGTCAAGTTTCGTTTCGTGCCCCGCAAGATTTCCGGGCGCCGAAATTCACCTCCTCTTGCCCGGCATCTTGCCAAACTCCGCCATCTCTCCTAAGCTGCGCGCATCATCCATAAAACTGTAGTTGTTGCAGTATCCATAGAATTACCGGACAGGAAGTAATTGGCTGGCAGACGATCCGCCAAAGAGACTGGAATCCATCAACCGTTTTTTCTATAAATTCATAGTCTTCATCGTTAGCGCGTAAAAAAAGCAGTGCCGTCAGCAATGCGCGAGCACTGAAAATCAACTGGTTGGAAGCGGGCGCCCGCAATCCTGTCTTTCACCTGTCTGCTTACCCTTTTTGGGAGGACCCTATGAATAGGAATGGTTGTGAATGGTTTCGTCGGGCCGTCAACGCGGCTCTCACACACAGTTTATTGATGGTGGCAGTGGGCCTTTGGCTTAGTTGGGGGGCCGTCCCAGTCAACGCCCAAGCCACTTCCACCGGCACGGTTTCAGGTCAAGTCACCGATGCCACCGGCGCCACCCTGCCGGGGGCTGAAATCATCCTGAAAGACACGGCCACCAATGCGAAACTCACGGGCGTGACCAACGAAGCGGGGCGTTATAGCTTCGTCAATGTGCCGCCCGGCGTGTATGACATCACCGTCACCAAGACCGGCTTCCAGCGCGCCGCCGTCAATGCGCACAAGGTCACGGTCGGCACTGTTTCCACCATCAACCTATCGCTGCAAATCGGCAACGTTGCCGAAACCGTCGTCGTGACGGCCACCGGCACCGAATTGCAAACGACCAACGCCACCGTCGGCACGACGCTCAGCGGACGGCAACTCGAATTGCTGACCAACCTGGGACGCGACGCCAACGCGCTGATGGTCTTGCAACCGGCGGTCGCGCCGGGCGGTCAGGTGGCGGGCGCGGTGCAGGATCAGAATACCTACCAACTCGATGGCGGCAACAACACCAGCGATATGGATGGCACGCAGAATATCTATACGCAGGCTGCTGGGTTCATCGGCGCGGGCGCGGCGGGTGGTACGCCGTCGGGCGTCTTGCCCACACCGGCGGAAAGTATCGAAGAATTCAAAGTCGGCACGACGAATCAAACGGCCGATTTCAACGGTTCGGCCGGCGGCCAGATTCAACTGGTCACCAAACGCGGCACCAATCAATTTCACGGCGCGGTTTATGACCACTATCTCGGCAGCAACTTCGGCGCGAACTCGTGGCTGAACAATCACACGCCGTTCCGCAACATTCAGGGACAGGTCGTTTCACCCTCCACGCCGCTGCCGTCGAGCCATCAAAACCGCTTTGGCGGCAATGTGGGTGGCCCGCTGACGCCGCACTTTCTGGGCGGCAAGACGTACTTTTTCGCCTTTTACGAAGGCCGCCGCTTTCCGCAAAGCACCAACTTCGAGAAGCCGGTGCCGACGGCATTGATGCGCGCGGGCGTCATTCAAGTGCCCGACAGCACGGGCGTCTATCGCCCCTACAACCTTAATCCGACGGCGGTCACAGTCAACGGCGTGACCTATCAACCGGCCACGTGCGGCGCGACGAATGTGGCCTGTGATCCGCGCGGCATCGGCCTCAATCCGATTGTTTCGCAAATCTGGCAGAAGTTCCTGCCGCTGCCCAACAACCCGACGGGCGGCGACCAATACAACACGCAAGGCTATCGCGGTTCGATCAAATTGCCGCAGACTTCGGACAATTACGTGTTGCGGCTCGATCACGACTTCGGGCCGAAATGGCGCTGGATGGCGAGCTATCGTTATTACGATTTCTCGCAACTCGCCACGACGCAGGTGGACATCGGCGGCGCGCTGGGCGGCACGCTGGGGCAGCCGGTCTCGCTTGCGCCGCGTGTGCAAAAGCCGGGTTATTTCGTGACGGGCTTGACGACGACTCTCAAGCCGACACTGACCAACGATTTCCACTACAGTTACACGCGCAACTTCTGGCAATGGGGCACGGCGAGCGCGCCGCCGCAATTGGCGGGCTTGGGCGGCGCGGTCGAAATCGGCGGTGAATCGGCCAATGCGCTGATCCCTTACAACGTGAACACACAGAGCGTGCGGCAACGGTTCTGGGACGGCATTGACCATCACTTCCGCGACGACATGACCTGGATCAAAGGCAATCACCTGTTCCAGTTCGGCGGCTTGTACCAGCGCAATTGGAACTATCACCAGCGCAACGACAACGGCCAGGGCATCATGGCCGCGAACGTTTATCAGATCGCCAACATCGGGCAGAACTTCACGACGGGCGGTGTGACCTATATTCCGTCCACCGTGCCAGCGGCGCAAAACAGTTCTTGGCAGAGCCTTTACACCCAGGTGCTCGGCATCGTCGGCCAGCCGCAAACGCTTTACACGCGCAAGCTGCCTGACCTGAGTCTGCAACCGCTGGGCACGCCCGCCGAAGACATCGCGATCATTCCGACTTACAACGTCTATTTCAGCGACATCTGGCGCATGAAGTCGTCGTTCACGCTGACATATGGATTGGGTTATACGGTCGAAATGCCGCCGTTTGAAACGGCAGGCAAGCAGGTGATGCTGGTGGATTCCGCTGGTAATGCGATCCGTTCGGCGGAATATCTGGCGAAACGCAAAGCGGCGGCCTTAGCCGGGCAGGTCTACAATCCGACGCTCGGTTTTGCGACCATCGGCAATGTCACGGGCAAACCCAAATATCCTTACGATCCGTTTTATGGCGGATTGAGTCCGCGCATTGCAGCCTCGTGGAATCCGAAATTTGCGAGCGGCAGTTTGCTCAGCAAAATTTTCGGCGAACAGCACGGCGTCGTGCGTGGCGGTTACAGCCGCATCTATGGCCGCTTGAACGGCGTGGATCTGGTGCTGGTACCGTTGCTGGGCACGGGCTTGATGCAGGCCGTCTCCTGTCAGGGTGCGGTGCGCGCCTCGGCGGCGGTCAACGGCAATCAATGTTTAGGCGCGACTGTGGGCGCGAATCCGCTGACGGCTTTCCGCATCGGCACCGATGGCAATGTCGCGCCAGTGCCAGCGGCGGCGGCGACCATTCCACAACCTTACTTCCCCGGCGTGGGCGGCAACGCTTCGGCGGGCGATGGTTCGGTGCTCGATCCGAGCTTCCGGCCCAACTATTCCGATTCATTCGACCTGACGATTCAACGCGAATTGATCCCGCGCAAACTGATGGTGGAGGTCGGTTACATTGGGCGGCGCATCGGCAACGAGTATCAATCGGTCAACCTGGACGCCGTGCCGCACATGACGACGTTGGGCAACCAGGCGTTCTCGGCGGCCTATGCCAATCTCTATCAGGCGCTGGTGGGCGGCCAAACCATCTCCGCCCAGCCGTTCTTTGAAGCGGCGCTGGGCGGGCCGACTTCGGCCTACTGCACGGGCTTCGCCAATTGCACCGCCGCCGTGGCGTCGAAGCAGGCGACCAACATCCGCTCGACGCGCGTTTACGACCTCTGGGCCAATTTGAACAGCCAGACTTCGTGGACGCTGGGTCGCACCTTGCCGAGTTCCGGCCCCGGCTCGCAATTGAGTTCGGTCTTTATGCAAACCAGCCAGGGCTACGGCAACTACAATGCGTTCTT
Organism: Acidobacteriota bacterium; assembly: GCA_016196035.1. Lineage (NCBI taxonomy): Bacteria > Pseudomonadati > Acidobacteriota > Acidobacteriota bacterium. Next base: position 55,636 of record JACPYM010000095.1, read on the forward strand.
CTTTTCGCTGGAAGCGCGCGACTGGAAGGGGCTGACGGTGCGCTCGAATTACACTTTCAGCAAGACGCTGGGTACGGGGGCGGTGACGCAATCCACTAGCTCCTTCACCATCGTTGATCCTTGGGACATCAGCGCGATGTACGGCACACAATCCTTCGACCTAACGCATGTCTACAACCTGTCCGCGTTGTATGAAGCGCCCTTCTTCAAAGGCAAGAAAGGCGTCTTGGGGCATGCACTGGGCGGCTGGACAGTCGCGCCGCTCTTCCAGGCGCGCAGCGCGTTTCCCTTGCGCGTGAGCATGACGCAAGGTGCGGGCAGCAATTGCCAGGCGTTTGGCGAAGTGAACTGCGCTTCGGGCAACACCTGGGAAAACGCCGTGTTCGTCGGGAAGTACGCGGCGGGCAATTCCTCGCATTACGACCAATCCTTCAGCGGGACGGTCGGGCGGAATACCAACGCGGCGAATAACGGTTCGGGCATCAACATGTTCGAGAACCCGGAAGCGGTCTATAACTCCTTCCGGCGTTTGATCCTGGGCCTCGATCATCGCGGTGGCGGTAACGGCGTGTTGCGCGGGTTGCCGACCTGGAACCTCGACCTGAGCGTCTCGAAGGACATCCATTTCACCGAGCGCGTAGGCATGTCGTTCCTGGCGCAGTTCGCCAATGTGCTGAACAAATTCCAGCCCAGCGATCCGAGCATGAACCTGGACAGCCCGCAAACCTTCGGGTACATCAACGGGCAGGCGAATTCGTCCCGGCAGATTGAATTCGGGTTGCGTATTCACTTCTAGCAAGCGGTCAGGCAGAGATGGGGAGATGGAAGGTTATGCCGTAAAGTCCATCTCCCCATCCCCCCATCTCCCCATCTCATTTCCTCGCTCATTTCTTCAGCGCCAGCTTGATTTTCTCAATCACTTCTTTGACCTGCGGCACGTTGGCGGCGCGGGGCGCTTCGGTCAGGTATTGTTCAAACGCCTGCAAGGCGGCTTCATATTTTTGCTGACTGTAGTAAAGCTGACCCAACAGCAACTGGGCCAGCGGCATACGCTTGCCACCAAGAGCGTAGGCTTTCAACAGCGCCGCTTCGGCTGCGGCCAACCTGTCCAATTGGAGGTAGGCCGCGCCGAGGTAAAACTGCACCTCAGCGGATTCAGGTTCGAGCGCGACGGCTTTTTCCAATTCACTGAGGGCGGCCTGGTAACGCTCCTGACCGGAAAGCGCGCGGCCCAGTTTGACGTAAGCGTCCGCGCGGGTGCTGCGTTCGAGCGTCTCGTCCTGCAAGCCTGCGCGTAGTTGCTGTTCAGCTTCATCGAATTGTTTGGAGACCAGCAACCCGTCGGCCAAGAGAACGCGCGCCTGCCCCAACGTCGGCTGGTCTTTGACCAACTCGTTGAGCACCATCACCGCCTCGCCGTAGCGGCCCTGGCGATTGCGCACCAGCCCTAGATGCAGCCGGGGCAAATGAAACCGCGTGCTGATGCTGATGGCCTGCGTAAAGGCCGCCGCCGCTTCATCCAACCGATTGAGTTTCAAATACAACAGGCCCAGGTCATCGAGCACACGCAGGTAACGCGGATAAAGCGTCAAGGCCCGCGTGAATTCGCTGAGCGCCGGTTCAGCGCGCCCGGCAGCGGCTTCTTTTTGCGCGGCCTCGTAAGCGGCGCGGGCCGTGGCAGGGGCTTGCGCGTCAGCTTCGGCTACACCCGGCGAGCGTGCGGGGATTGGGACATCCCGCAAGGGGAGTAGAAAAACCGGAATGTAAGTCGTTGTGCGGGCCAGCCGAATGCGGTAGGTGGTCGTTTCAAAGTTGTGTTTGTCAGTGTCAACGGTGAGTGTGACCTCACCAGTGTCTACCAGTTCAGGCGCAAACTGATATTGGCCTTTTTTATCGGTGAAAAGAAGCTCCGCGTTTTGCCTGTTTCGCGTCAGCCAAAAGCGCACTTCGCGTGTCGGCAGTGTCCCGCCGGGCATGAAAATCTGAATGACGGGCGGCGTTTGTGCGATTGGCGCGTGACTGAAATCCAGCCGGCTGGATAGCGCTAAGACAATGAAGAGTGACAAACGAATCGTAGGCATCGTTGAACTCCGCGTAGAGGTTGAAGCGATGGTGGATTGGCGCAACTTAGCACGGTCGTTTTTGGCTGTAAACGCACGCTCTCTTGACACAAAACTTTGACGGCTACCCTCTCTACTCTCCGTTCGACGAAGCTGGTCAGTTTCTGCGGCGGATTTATTGCAGTAGAATGCCCGCGTTTTCCGCGAATAATTCAGCACCACGCATTGCGGTGAGTGTAGAACTTTCCTGAGTAGTGGCTCAAGCAGGGGAGACAAACAAGCAGGGGAGACAAAAGAAAGATGGTAGTGGCTCAAAGAGGGGAGGTCTTGCCGCAGATGAACGCTGAAAAACGCAGAGTAAGCTGGTTAGCCAATGGAATTGATCTGCGTTGGTCGGCGTTGATCTGCGGCTTGGCTCTCTCCCCATTGATCCACTACTCTTTCCTGTAACCCAAAAACTAACGACTCAGATTCGCCCTCTCAACACCTATGAATAACCGTCTCGCCATCGTCAACGGCAGCGTCGTCACGCCGCAAGCTGTCATCAACCCTGGCCTTGTGCTTTGCGAAGCCGGGCGTATTCGTTACGTCGGCCCGGCACACGACGCCGAACCCGATGAAGGCTCGCGGCTCATTGACGCCAGCGGCTGTTACGTGCTGCCCGGCTTGATTGACACGCACTTTCACGGCAGCGGCGGCGATGACGTGATGGCCAACGGCGCGGCGGGTATTGGACGCATTGCGCGGACGCTCTTGCGCTACGGCACGACCGGCTTTCTGGCCACGACGATTGCTGCGCGGCACAGCGAATTGCTGCGCGCCGTCGCGGACACAATTGAAGCCGAAGCCGCGCCGGCAGAACCTGCGGCAGCCATCCTCGGCTTGCACATCGAAGGGCCATACATCAATTTGAAATTCAAAGGCGCCCAGCCTGAATGGGGCATCCGTGATCCCAACTTTGACGAATGTCGCGAGTTGCTCGCCGCCGCCGCTGGCCGCATCAAGATCATGACCCTTGCGCCCGAATTGCCGGGCGGACTGGAATTGATTCGCTGGCTCACGGCACACAATGTCATCGCCTCAGTCGGCCATTCCGACGCCGATTACGACACGGCGCTCGCCGCCATTGAGGCCGGGGCCAGGCGCGCGACGCACCTCTTCAATGCCATGTCCGGCGTGCATCATCGCCAACCGGGTTTGGCGGCGGCGGCGCTGAACGAGCCAGGCCTGTGCGCCGAATTGATCTGCGACGGGGTGCACGTGCATCCGCAAATGGCGCGGCTGGCCTGGCAGATGAAGGGACGCGCGGGTTTGGCCTTGGTGACAGACGCCACAGCGGCGCAGGGCGTCGGTGATGGCGTCTTCAGGCTGGGCGATTTTCAGATTCAAGTGCGCGACAATCTCTGCACGCTGCTCGACGGCGTGACAATTGCCGGTTCGGTGCTGACGATGAATGGCGCGGCCCGCAACGCACTGCAATTCACCGGCATGGATTTAATAGACCTGGCGCACACCGCCGCGCTGCTGCCCGCCCAAGCCTGTGGCGTGGCTGACCGCAAAGGCTCGCTCGCAGTTGGCAAGGATGCGGACATCGCTATCTTTCAGCCGGATTTCACGACGGCTTATACAATCTGCGCGGGGCAAGTGGCTTATCAAAAGGCAGCGGGCGAAATGGGCAGCTAATGGAGGTGTCTCTACCTTGCTTCATTCAACCAGCCTCTGCCAAAATGCGCGTGCAGTAGATTCCACCATCACGCATCATCAACAATTAACGGAGGAGATTTATGAATCGTCGAGCAGTTCCCCTATTTGTGTCCCTATGTCTGCTCAGTCTGACCGCCTTTGCGCAAGGCAGGCTTAGCGCGAATAGCGACACGGTCAAGCAAGCCAACAAGGCCGCGACCGTCTTCAAAGAAATCATGGATATTCCCGACAAGGCCATCCCTGAAACCATTCTCGAAAAGGCCAAGTGCGTCGCCGTCTTTCCCCAAGTCATCAAGGCCGGGTTCGTCATCGGCGGACGCGGCGGACGCGGCGTGGCGACCTGCCGCATCGCGAACGGTTGGAGCGCGCCCGCTTACTTCGACATGAAAGGCGGCAGCTTCGGCTTGCAGATCGGCGCGCAGGCGACCGATTTCGTGCTGATTTTTATGAACGAAAAAGGCTTGAGCAGTCTGTTGAAGAATAAATTCGAGGTGGGCGGCGATGCTTCGGTGGCCGCCGGGCCGGTGGGCCGTCAGGCGGGCGCTTCGACTGACTTGGCGCTGAATGCCGAGATTCTCTCTTACTCGCGCAGCAAAGGCTTGTTTGCGGGCCTCGAGCTCAAAGGCACCGTCATTTCAGTGGACAAAGATGATATGAATCAGGCTTATGGCGACGAGAACGCCGCCAGTGCTGTGTTGAAAGGGCAGAAACCCGCGGCGGAACTAACCAAAATCTTCCCCGACACGGTCGGAAAGTATGCGAAGGGTTCAGGCAAATAGAAATCGTTTGCTGACACTGCTTTTATGATGAAGAGGGCGGCAGAACATGTTCTGCCGCCCTCTTCATCATACATACCAGCCTGCAAGCCGCTGTTTCAACGTCCCAAAGTCATCACCGGCCGGTCACTACTTTGGCCCTGCGCCTTGATCAACGTCGTTTCGGTGGCCGAACATTTGACGTACCAACTTTGTTCCGCGCTCCGCCACACCGTCACATCCGCCTGGCCATCACCGTCGTAATCGCCCGCACCCGTTTGATCGCCCACGGTGCCCCATTGCACGAGGCGGTAATCATTCGTCGCGCTTTGCCAGAGGTACCACGTGCCATTGGTGCCGCGCCAAACCGCCAAGTCCGTCTTACCCTCGCCGTCGTGCCCGCCGTCATCGCTTGGTTGCTGTAACTGAGCAAGGGTGGCGTGTTTGTTGGTACGGTGACGGTCAGTGTGCCTGTGCCGGTCGTGGTTTGATTGTCCGTCACGACGAAGACGAAGGTGAACGGCGCATTCGGCGCCGCGCAGGTTGTCGCGATCTGCGCCGTGACTGCGCCCGCAGGTGTAATCGTAACGCCGCTGACGGTGACGCCGTTGCTGCTTGCGGTGGTTGGGTTGCCGTTGATGGTGATGCCCAAAGTATTGACCGATTGATCGGGATCAAGCGCCGTGGCGCTGGTGAAGCTAGCCGCATTGCCGCCCGCTTTGACCACGAGTGTATTGCTGCTAATAGTCGGCGGCGTATTGGTCAGCAGTGTCGCCGTCGCCGTATTGCCCGCGCCGCTATTGGCCGCCATCACGTTACCGCTGACGTTGTTGAAAGGCCCTGGCGCAACCGGCGTGACATTCACCCTGACGGTGCATGGCGCGCCGATAGCGACCGTTGCACCGCTCAGCCTGATGCCCGGAGCGCCTGCAACTAACAGGTCATTGCTGTCGTTGGTGAGCGCCGCGCCGCCACCACAATTCATGATGACGGGATTGGGCGGATTCGCTACCACCAGATTCAGCGCGTTTGGGAAAGTATCGGTAAATCCGACGCCCGTCAGCGCCACCGGGTTCGTCGCCGGATTGGTGATCGTGAAGGTCAGCGTCGTCATGCCGTTGACTGGTGTGGTGGACGGCGCGAAGACTTTGCCGATGACCGCTGGCAGGTTGCCGGTGGCAGGGATCAGGTGCTCAAGGCGCGCGCGCGCTGCCACCGAATTGCGCGGCAAACTGGGCGAGAGCCTGAGTTCGATTCAGAAATTCGACGTGCAATTTGAACGTACCACCTCTTCGCTCGAGGCGCTCCGGGAATATGCTCTGGGCCGAGCCGAAGTCAGCAAAGGGCAGTTCCGCCAAGCCATTGAGCACCAGTGGCGGGCCGTTGAAATAGACCCGAACTTCGCCTCGGCCTGGACAGCCTTGGCCACTATGTACAACGACACGAACGAGCCGGGGCTGGCGGCGGAGTGCGCGGCCAAAGCCTTCGCGTTGCGCGACCGTGTGAGCGAATACGAAAAGGCGCGCATCACCGTGTTCTATTACCTGTATGTCACTGGCGAGCTTGAGCAGATGATCGAGGCGCAGCAGGCGTTCATTCAAAACTACCCGCGCGATTATACCGGGCCGGGCAATCTCGCCGATTTCTATCACCGGACGGGTCAATTCAAACCGGCCGTCACCGCCGCGCGTGAAGCGCTACGCTTGAATCCGAACTCGGCGAACTTACACAAAAATCCGGCTGAATTTTTGCTGAATTTCAATCGCTTCGCGGAGGCCAAAGAAGTCTGCGCGGGGGCGCTGAGCCAGAACTTGGACAGTTTCGATATACGCGGCCTTCTCTATACCTTCGCCTTCGTCAGCGGCGACACGGCGGCGCAGCAAGAGCAACTCACGTGGGCCGGCGGCAAACCGGATGAATATCAGGCCGTGTACTGGCAAGCGCAGCAGGCAACCTTCTTAGGCGCGTGGCGCGAATCGCAGGAACTGGCGCGCCGCGCCACCGCACTGGCCGTCCGTCACGACGCGCCAGAGGCCGGGGCGCAGTACTTGGCAGATGCCGCTTTGCACGCGGCAGTGCTCGGACAAGCCGTGCAGGTCGCTGGCCTGGCGGACGCCGCGCTGAGACTCGTCCGCAACAAGTACGTGCTGGTGCGCGCCGCCTTGGCCCTCGCGCTCGCAGGCCAAGCAGTGCAGGCACAACTACTGGTGCGCGAACTGGAGCAGCAATACCCCAAAGACACATTCGTCACCCAGCTCTGGCTGCCGACGATCAACGCCACGTTCGCTTTGCAGAAAGGCGAAACGCAGACGGCCATTCAACTGTTGGCAGCGGCGCAACGTTATGAACTCGCCGGAGAATTCTGGCCGCAAACGATGCGCGCGCAGGCGTACCTGAAGCTCAAGCAAGGCGCGCAAGCCGCTGCCGCCTACCAACAGATACTCGACCAGCGCGGGCAGGCGCCGCTGTCGGCCCTCTATCCGCGCGCCACCCTCGGACTGGCGCGGGCAGCAGCGTTGCAAGGCGCTGCGGCAAAGAGTCGCCGGGCGTATCAGGATTTCCTGACACTGTGGAAAGAGGCGGATGCGGCTTTGCCCGTGCTGATTGAAGCGCAGCGAGAATTGGCGCAACGTTGAGCCAAGTGTTGGGGGTTAGATCGGTTTTCACTTCGGTGTATGGCAAAAGCCGCGTAAGCGGGACAGTACCGCGCGCGTGAGCAAGCGGCGCTTCGGCGTTGCGCCAGTCCAGCCGTGCTTGACGCGCCGCTTGCTCACGCGCGCGGTACTGTCCCGGCGCGGCGCGCCTACCGTACACGCAAATGAAAACCGATCTAGGTGTGCACACGTGGACGCCGCCACAGCCCCAGCGCGAGCAACGCCGTCAAGCCGCCGCTCATATCCAATAAACTGTCGTAAAGCGAACCTGTCCGATGGGCGGTGAAGGTCTGATGCCATTCGTCCAGCAATGCCCAGACCGCGATGATGACGAATGCCTGTGCGGCCCAGCGCCATTGCCACTTGAGAGGCGAACCCGCCCAAAAAGCCCGAAACCACAAGAGCGCGAGAAAGCCGTATTCAGTGAAATGCGCTGTCTTGCGCACGAGAAAATGAACCGTCTCGTATTGGCTGTCGGTAATGGCAGGGAAGACCAGGTGCAGCAACCAGGCGAGCCGCGAACCCGTGTTGTCAGCAGAGAAGGCGTCGGTCGAAAACCCGAACATCGCGGCCATCCAGAGCAGGGGCGGGAGCCAGTAAACGCTGGTGGCTGGGGGCTGGTGGCTGGGGGCTGCTGCTTTGGACTGTAGTTGGTTCATCGGTCGGTCTAAAAGGCGATTGCGGAATTTCACGAGCACTTAGGGTGCTGCAAAATTCCGCAATCCGCAATCCACAATCCGCAATCGTTACAGCGCTTCAGCGCCGCTGACCACTTCAATGATTTCGCGCGTGATGGCGGCCTGGCGCACGCGGTTCATGTTCAGCGTGAGCCGGTCAATCACTTCGCTGGCGTTCTTGGATGCCGAATCCATCGCGGTCATGCGCGAACCCATTTCAGAGGCTACTGATTCGAGCAACGCTTGGTAAATGCGATTCTCGATCAGTTTGGGCAGAAGCACTTCAAAAATCTCCGCCGGTTTCTGTTCGTAAAGGTAATCGCCACCGGCTTCCGTCGGTTCATTTTCTGGCAGTTGGCCGATGGGCAGTAACTGGACGAGTGAGGGTTTTTGCACGAGCGCCGATTTGAATTCGCCGAAGAGTAGATAAATTTTGTCTACCGGCTGCGCTTCGTTGGTGAAATCGGCGATGAGTTGCTGGCCGATGTTGATGGCGTCCGTCGCCGTGACTTTGCCGGAGCCGGTGATGCCGATGTGTGAGCGGCGAATCGTGACGTTGCGGCGATGGAAAAAATCATTGCCCTTGCGTCCGATCAAAACCAGTTCAACCTGATCGTGCGTATGCTGCCGCAGAAATTCGCTGGCCGCTTTGATGAGGTTGGTGTTGAAGCCGCCGCACAACCCTTTGTCCGCCGTCACCAACGCCAGAATGATGCGCTCGCTGGCGGGCGTCTCAGCATCGGGGTTGGCCAGCAACGGGTGCTTGAAATCGGAAGCGCGCCGGGCTAGATCACCCAGAATCTGCGTCATCTTCCTGGTGTAGGGGCGCGCCGCTTGCACGCGCTCCTGGGCGCGGCGCAAACGGGCCGCCGCGACCATCTTCATCGCCTTGGTGATCTGTTGGGTGCTTTTGACGGCGCGCAACCGGCGCCGCAGGTCTTGTATGCTAGGCATAGATTCAATTGATAGTTGACAGTTGATAATTGATAGTTGGTAACAAGTCACTGCACTCAATGCCAGCGCTTAACTGTCAACTGTCAATTATCAACTATCAATTAGGTTTCAGGCTTTCGCGCTTTTCGCTTGCGCGTTGAAGCGTTCTTTGAATTCTTTCAGCGCGGCGTTGAGTTGGCCTTTGAGGCTGTCGTCAATCGCTTTCTTGTCACGCAGTTCCTGCAAGAGCGAGCCTTTGCTGTTCTCGATGAACTTGATCAGCTCGGACTCGAACTTGCGGATGTCTTCGACCGCGACATCGTCAGCGTAGTTGTTCGAGGCCGCCCAAATCCCGATGACCTGCTTCTCTACGTCCATCGGCACGTATTGATCTTGCTTGAGCAATTCGGTCAAACGCTGGCCGCGCGCCAACTGTTTGCGCGAAGCTTCGTCAAGATCGGAGGCGAACATGGCGAACGCCGCGAGCGCGCGGTACTGCGCCAAATCCAGCCGCAGCGTGCCGGCGACGCTTTTCATCGCCTTGACCTGCGCGTTGCCACCCACGCGGCTCACCGAGTTGCCGACGTTGATCGCCGGACGAATGCCCGCGTTGAACAAGTCGGATTCGAGGAAGATTTGCCCGTCGGTGATCGAGATCACGTTGGTCGGGATGTAGGCCGAAATGTCGCCCGCTTGCGTTTCGATGACGGGCAGCGCCGTGATCGAGCCGCCGCCTTTGGCATCGCTGTACTTGGCCGCGCGTTCCAACAAGCGCGAGTGTAGGTAAAACACGTCGCCCGGATAGGCTTCGCGGCCCGGCGGACGGCGCAAGAGCAGGGAAATCTCGCGATAGGCCGCCGCGTGCTTCGACAAATCGTCGTAGACGCAAAGCACAGCCTTGCCACGATCCATAAAGTATTCGCCGATGGCGCAACCGGAGTAAGGCGCGATGTATTGCATGGCCGCCGGTTCCGATGCCGAAGCGACCACGATGATCGTGTAGCTCATCGCGTCATGCTTTTCGAGCGTGGCTTGCACCTGCGCGATGGTCGAAGCCTTTTGACCAATGGCGACGTAAATGCAAATCACGTCTTTGCCGCGCTGATTGATGATCGTGTCGAGCGCGACGGCGGTTTTGCCGGTCTGACGGTCGCCGATGATGAGTTCGCGCTGGCCGCGTCCGATGGGCACCATCGAGTCAATGGCCTTCAGGCCGGTTTGCATCGGCTCTTTCACGCCCTGGCGATCCACGATGCCGGGGGCGATGCGTTCGATGGGCATGAAATCGTTGGTCACGATCGGGCCTTTGCCGTCCATACCTTGACCGAGCGCGTTGACCACGCGGCCCAGCATGGCATCGCCAGCGGGCACTTCGATAATGCGCTTGGTGCGTTTGACGATGTCACCCTCTTTGATCTTTTGGAAATCGCCCAGCAACACCGCGCCGACCTTGTCTTCTTCCAGGTTCAACGCCAGCCCGAACGCGCCTTGCCCGAAGTCGAGCAGTTCGCCCGCCATGACCTGTTCCAGGCCATGAATTTCAGCGATCCCGTCGCCGACCTTGATGACTGTGCCGACTTCGGCCACGGTGACGCCAGTGTCGAAGTTCTCGATCTGCTGGCGAATAATCTTGCTGATCTCATCTGCCCTAATATCGTCTGCCATAATCACTCCGTGATTGGAATTAGTAGCTAGGGACTAGGGGCTAGGGCGACCTTATCAAGCCCCTCATCCCTAGTCTCTAGCCCCTTACTGCATGAGGCGCGCTTTCATTTGCGCCAACTGGTTCTTGATCGAACCGTCATAAATCTTGCTGCCGATGCGTGTGACGACGCCCCCGATGATGTCCGGGTCGGTCTTATAGTGCAGCCGCACGTCTTTGCCCGTGAGGGCCTTCAATTTGTCGTGCAAGAGCTTTTGTTCGTCGGCGTTGATGTTGCGCGCCGTGATGATTTCGGCGGTCACGACATTGGTGCGGGCGTCCAATTCTTTTTCGAGCGCTTGAACCATTGGCATCAGTTGATGCAGCCGATTGTTGGCCAACAGCAATTGCAGGAAGTTCTGCACGGTCTGGCGCGCTTTCAGCCGCGCGATCAGTTCGTTCAACACCGCGCGCTTGCGCTCCGGGGCAACGACCGGGCTGGCGAAAACCTCGCGCAATTGCGCGTGGCCTTCGATCATCGCGGCGAACTGTTTCAACTCGGCGGCGACTTCGGTGACCTCGCGCCGCTCGACGATGACATCGGCGAGGGCGCGGGCGTAGCGATTGGCGATGGTGGCAACACTCATAAAAAGTAGTCAGTAGTCAGTAGTCAGTAGTCAGTAGTCAGTAGTCGCTCTACTAGCTCACTTTGCTTAGCTCCTCGCTGACGCGCTGTAGGAGCCTGGCGTCGTCTTGGGGCGTCAATTCGCGGCGGATCATTTGTTCGGCGAGTTCGACGGCTTTATCGGCGGTGAATTCACGTAACTGGACGAGGGCGGCTTGTTTCGCGCCTTCGATTTCGCGGTTAGCGGTAGTGCGCAGCTTTTCGGCGTCAGCCCTGGCTTCGGCCTGCAAGCGTTCACGTTCGGCCAGTGCTTCACGTTCGGCTTGGGCGCGAATCTCGGTGACCTCTGCGTCCAACTTGCTGAGGCGCGCATTCAATTCGTTGAGTTTCGCGGTGGCTTCGGCCTTTTCGTTCGCGGCGCGGTCGAGCGTGGCACGCACGGTGGCGAGTCGCTCGGCAAAGAATTCGCGCGCTGGCTTGCGCACCAGCAGGTATAGCACAGTCAAAAAGACAGCGAGATTGACAGCTTTGGGAATGGCGGGATGCAGCCCTTCGGCCAGCAAAACCGGCGGTGCAAACAGGACGGGCGTGAAGATCAAGGAACGTAGTTGCGTGATGCTTTTCATTGCAGGCGTTAAGTCTCCTGTTCTCCTTTACAGGCTTACCCGACCGGGCGTTTTAGTATTTGGGAAGAAATCGTCGCGGCCATTGTGTGTGCTTCGTTTTCCAATGTCTGGCGCGCGCCAGCAACCTGTTGCGTGATGTCGTCTTTGGCGGCGTTGAATTGCGCGGCGGTTTCCTGCTTCACTTGATCCAACAATTGCTGGCGTGCGGTCAAGGCTTCCTTGCGTTGGCTTTCGAGTTCCTGATAAGCCGCGGCGCGCGCTTGCCGAATCTGTTGCTCGTAATGGTCGAGTTTTTCGTCGAATTGCCTGAGCAGTTGTTTGGCCTCGTTCAACCGTCCAGCCCCCAAACTCTCGCGCTCATCCAGCACCTGATTGAGCGGCACGAACAGCGTTCGGTTGAGAAGGAAAATCAACAGGAGAATGCTAATAAAGATAAACAGGAACGAGCCATCAATACTGATGACACTTCCTTCCAGCAGTAAGATTAATGCAGGGTACACCGCGTGACTCTCCTCAAGGATGATAAGTTCCACAGCACAGACACAAATAGCGCAAAATGCAGGTTAAAATTTAAGTCAGGATAAGTAGCACATGGTTTCACAAAGTGTCAACTTATGCCTCTGGGAAACTCATTGCGATAGCAAAGAAAGCTCTGGGACCGGCTCTTGTCAGCCCCTGCGCCGACTCGAAATACAACTGCACAAGAGAAGGGGCGCCGTTTACTGCCTTGCTCGTGTTAGCGAAAGCCGATCCGCACGATATTCGCTTGTTTGCCATCCACTGTCAGCACGACCTCCACCTCACCCCGCGCGGCCAGTTGCTGCGGCAGCAGCAAATTGGCCTGATCCAGTCCGGCCAGACTGCCTTGCGCGCCGGCAAAGTTAAGCGGCACGCTGATGCCTCCGACGGTGGCGGTGACGTTGTTGAGCGCCGCCCTGAAGCGAAAGCCTGTGCCATAGAGCAATAAGTAAAGCTGTTCGGCGGGCGGCCCGAATTCGAGTGGGATCGGCACAAAGCGCTGCGTCGCGGCATCCAGGCGCGCGACCGGTTCGAATTGAAACGCGCCGGAGGGCTGTATGCGCAACACCTGCGCCGCCGCCACGCCGCTGCCGTTCGCATTCGCCGTGAAAACACCCGGCGCCACCGTAGCGATTTGAATGACTTCCTGCGCGACGTTATTTGGGTTGCTGTCGTTCGCGATCTTTACCGTGGCAGGGCCGAGCGCCGTTCCGGCAGGCAGCAGATAATTGACTTGATTGGCGGACACGAAGAAAAGCTGGGCGAGACGTTCAACCCCCAGGCTGTCAGTGACGCGGACGGCCGTGCCCGCCAGCGTTGTCGGCAAAGGCAGGTTCGTTGCGGCCTGGCTCGTGGTTGCCAGATTGATTCCGAAGGCGGCCACGATTTCTTCGCGCGCGAACTGATCGTGCAGATAACTGGCCGCCGAAACGTTGGCGAGAGGCCGAGCGATCAGGATCGTGACTTCGGCTGAAGTGGACGACCCGTAGTTGGTATCGCCCGCGTATGCCGCCGTCAATTTGTGTGTGCCCGCCGTCAGTGTGGAAGTGGTGAAGGTCGCCACTCCGCTCGCATTCAAAGTGCCTTGGCCTAACGAGGTCGCGCCGTCCAGAAACATCACCGCGCCCGTAGGCGCGCCCGCGCCCGTGGCCGTGACCTTGGCGGCCAGCGTGATTGCCTGACCCACTAGATAAGGCTCCGCCGAGATCATCAGTTGCGTGGCGGAGTTGAGTTTGCCGACGGTCAGGTTAAAGGGCGAATTTGTGGAAGCGCCGCAATTGTCCGTCGCCGTAACCGTGACCACATACGCTCCACCCGGCGCGGCGTTATTGATCGAAACAACACCGGTGCTGGCGTTCACTGAAACCGTGCCGGTGAATCCAGCAGAGATAGCTGCCGTGACACTGGCGACGGTGTTGTTGTCAGCGGGCGCGGCGCTGGGCGTGATGGTGACGGATTGGCCTAAGTTGACGGTCGTCGTGGGATACGGGCCAAGTGTGGGCGCGGAGTTGGCCGTGACATTGATGGTCAAATTGGCCGTCGCCGTGCCGCCCGCCGCATCGGTTACGGTCAAGATCACTGTTTGCGCCCCGGCAGTAGCGTTGCAGCCCGCTGTCACCGTTGCGGTGATCGTGCCATTGGTATTATTGATGTTGCTAATTGCGAGGCCCGTCGGAACTGTCGTCGCCGTCACGCTTAAATTCGCTACAGGCGTTTCTAAATCATTGACGGTGGCAATGGTGGCAGCAGCGCCCGGGTTGCCTTGTTGGCGGGTGAGCGCCGCCCCCGCCGTAATCGTCGGCGGCGTATTTTGCACTGGGCATTTGCCCACGCTATCCGACTGGAAGATCGCCAGAATTTCCGCAGCGGTGAGCGCGCGGTTGTACAGGCTGACCTCGTCAATGCGCCCGTTAAAGCGTTCGTTCGGCAAGCGGCTGAGCACGTCTTCAGAACGCGAGCCGATTTTCAGCGGGCCAGCCGACGGCGTGATGTCGCCGCTCAAACCCGCCACGCTGCGCGTCAGCACGCCGTTGATATAAGCGTTGGCCACCGCGCCGTCATACGTGACAGCCACATGCGTCCAGGTATTCAAGGGCACCGCCCCGCCGCCATTCACCCAGAAAGAATAATCGTTGGGCAAGCCGTTCACGCCGCGCAACGCGAAGGCAAAGTTGCCGATGGGAATTGAGCCGGCGGGCAGGCTCGGCCCGCGAATGCCGATTTCGTATTGGTATCCGTCATAGGGTTCGGAATCTTTATTGACGATGATGTCTACGGAACCATCCACCAGCGTCGGGTAAACCCAGGTTTCAATCGTCAGCCGCGCCGGATTCAAAGCCGGTGCGTTGGGAACGCTGACTTCGCCGGTGCCGTTGAAATCGAACGCCTGCATGACCTTGCCGGTGGTGAAGCCGACGCCGGTTTTTACCGTGCCGTGATTCGTGCCGATGGAATCCAGTCCATTGCCTTCGCCGCGATACCAGGCGACCAACCCATTGGGGCGCGGCGCGCAATTCGTTTGAACGACAGGTTGACTGGCGGCGGCCAACCAGGTGTAGGCCATGAGCAAGGCGGGACAGAGCAGCACGAAAACGAGGCGAACGCCGGAGACAAACCGAAAGGGATTGCGTGTGCGAGTGTGCATAACGGTACGACCTCCAAGAAACTTCGCTTGCCAAGCATTGGCAGGGACAACGAAAGTTTTTGTGAGCCGCCAACGCTACGGGCGGCGGGTTTTTGTTCCAGGACGAAAATGCTGTCTGGGTGAAACGTCTCGGCTGTCGGGAAAGCGGGCAGCCGCATGGAGATAAAAACTTGGCCAAGACGGCCAACTTTCGCTCATTGCGGCCTGGGGAAAGAACGATTCGGCGACGACGGATACTACTGAGCAGTGTCTGGGCTGTCAATTAACAACATCGCCCCGTGCAAAAGCGCCAGGGCTTATGCAAAGTCGCCAGCGCGAGCGCTCGAACGGTTTGACTGACTCCCGATTCCCGGTTCCTGATGCCTGGCAAACTGAAAATACCGGCTGATTTTTAATTTGTCAGGCAGCAGGAGTCAGGAATCGGGAGTCAGTCAAAGGTCTTTGGCGGATGTTTTGAGGACTTTGTAAAAGCCCTAGACGAAATAGGCCGAAACAATCACCAAAAACTTTCCCTGTGTTCTGACTGTTCTGAAACTCTTCACTTGAGTTGTATACGCACCGGATTCACCGCCTTGCCATCCACATTCAAATTGACCTCGCTTTCGCCCGCTCCCGCCAACGTGCGCGGGAGGCGCAGGTTAGCTTGATCCACGCCAATCTGCCCGGGTGCTGCGCCGACAAAAACGACTTCGGCAATCGCGCTGCCGATGGATGCCGCCGCCGGGATGTCGGGGTTGCGACCGCGCCAGCCCGTGCCGAACAGAATCAGGAAGACCTGTTCATTCGCCGCGCCCACATCAATCGGCACGGCGACGAATTTGCTGGTGGCCGTATCGAAGCGCACCGCCGCTTCGAAGCGTTGTGTGCCATCCGCCAGCACGCGCAAGACCTGTGCGGCAGGCAAGCCGCGCCCGCTGCTATCGGCGGTGAAGAGGCCCGGATTGGTTGGCGCAATTTGCACACGCGCCAGCGAAGTGACGCCATCGCCGCCAATGATCGTGATCGTTGCCTGACCGGCGGCCAAGCCGCGCGGCAAGACGTAATTGACTTGCGCTGGCGAAACGAAAAAGAGCGGCGCGAGGCTTTCAACGCCCGCGCTGTCGCGGACGCGCACCAGCGTGCCGCCCAATACCGTGGGCAGCGGCAAGGTCAATGCTTCGGCGCGCGTCGTCGCCAACCGTGTGCCAAACGCGGCCACGATCTGTTCAGGCGCGAGCGTGGCGCCGCGATAGCTGGCCGCCGAAACATTGGTCACGGCATAAGCAATGCTTAAGCCCAGCGGCGCGGCCTGCGCGCCTAGAAAGAGATTGTCGCCGCTGTATGTCGCCGTCAGCGTGTGCGTGCCGCCTTCGCCGAAGGTCACGCGCAAGTGCGCCGCGCCCGTGCTATCCGCCGCCACCGTGCCCAAGGTGGTTGTCCCGTCAAAGAACGTCACCTGTCCGCTGGGCGGCGTCGCCAGCGGTGTGTTGGCCGTAATCGTCGCGCTCAAATCAACGGCTTGCCCCTGCACATAGGGCGCGCCGCTTGCCGTGAGTGTGACCACGGTGGCCAAGCGGTTCACGGTGAAATTGAAACTGGTCGTCGTCGTCGCGCCGCAATTATCCGTCGCCGTCAGCGTCGCCGTGTAGCTGCCTGCGGGCCGTGCGTTGCTGAGCGTGACGATACCGGTGGCGGGATTGACGCTGACCGAACCAGTGTATGCGCCCGGCACCAGCGCGACGACGCTGGCGAGCGCGCCATTGTCCATCGGCGCCGCCGTGGGGGTGACTTCCGCCGAACCGCCCGCCAGCAAAGGCGGCGGCGCAACATACGCGCCCAACACGGGCGGCGTGTTCGCGGTGACGTTGACGCTGAAAGTCGCCGTGCTGCTCAATTCGCCATCGCTGACGCGCAGCGTGACCTGATTCGCGCCCAGTGCTACATCGCAAGCCACCGCGACCGTGCCGGTGATCGTGCCGTTCGTGTTCGTCAGTTTGCTGAAGCTCAAGCCTTCGGGCGCATTGGCCACCGTCACGGTCAAATCGCCCGCGGCTGATTCGGTGTCAGTCACAGTCCCCAGCAGCGCGAGCACGCCGCTCGTGCCGCGTTGTTGCGTCAGCGCCGCGCCCGGCGTCAGCGTCGGATTTGTGTTGACGAACATGGGGCATTTGCCCGCCGTGCCCGAGTTGTAAATCGCCAGCAGTTCCTGTTCGCTCAACGCGCGGTTGTACAAACTGAGTTCGTCAATCAGCCCGTTGAAACGATTGACGGGCAATTGACTGATCAACGTGTCTGAACGCGAACCCAGCTTCAGCGGCCCCGTCGAAGTGATCAGGTTGCCGCTCAAGCCCGGCAAGGTGCGCGCCACACGGCCATTCAAATAACTCTTGATTGTTGCGCCATCGAAGCTGAGCGCCACGTGCGTCCAGGCATTCAGCGGCACCGTACCGCCGCCGTTGATGAAGCCGCCGAATTCATTAGGCAGGCCGTTGAGGCCGTTCAGCGCAAAGACCAGCGTGCCCGCCGGAATCGTGCCGCCCGTGCCCGCGATGCCCCATTCGTAATGATAGGTCGTGTAAGGCTGGTCTTCTTTGTTCAGGATGAATTCGACCGCGCCATCCAGCAGCGTCGGATAGACCCAGCCTTCAAAGGTGAATTGCTGGAAGTTCAAGGCGGGCGAATGCGGGACGACCAGTTCGCTGCTGCCGTTAAAGCTGAGCGCCTGTCCGACGCGCCCGGGGGCAAAGGCGAGGCCGTTCACGCCCGCGCCGTTGTTGGCGTTTTGATTGTCGGCGGCGTTGTTTTCGCCGCGATACCAACTGACCAGGCCGGGCCGCGTATTCACACAGGCCGGGGCATTCACCGTCAGCGTGAAGCTTTGCGTCACCGCCGCGTTGCAATTGTCGCGTGCCGTCACGGTGATCGTATGCGCGCCAACCGGCGCCGCATTCGTGATCGTCACTGCGCCCGTCACCGGATTGGTGTTGAGCGTGCCTGTGAAACCCGCCGAAGCCGTCGCCGTGACGGCGCTGATGGCCGTGTTGTCGCTGGGCGGTTGCGCCGGCAAGACGACCGTGCCCGCGCCCGTCGTCGCCGTCGCGTTGGGATAGGCGCCCAGCGCCGGCGGCGTGTTGGCCGTCACATTGATCGTCACACTGGCCGTGGCCGACAGTCCGCCGGGATCGGTCACCAACAACATCGCCGTTAATGGACTCGCCGCCGCATTGCACGCCGCTCCAACCGAAGCGCTAAGCGTGCCGCGACTATTGGTCAAATTCGTGATGTTCAATCCGGCGGCGGCATTCAGCAGAAAGACTTGCAAATTGCTGTTGGCCGTTTGCGCATCGCTGACCGTCGCCAGCACATCGTTGCTGGCGGGCGCGCCCTGTTGCCGCGTCAACGCGCTGCTCGGCGTAATCGTGGGCGGCGTATTGAGCGGCGGCGCGCTGCACGTGTTGCGCAAAAACGCGACGTTGCTTTCGGCGGCATTGGCCGTCACGACATCGGGCCGTCCGTCGCCGCTCACATCCGCGCTGCTGATAGCAACGGCGCGTCCGCCCAGGCCGAAGCGCGTCTCATTGCCGAATTGCGCGGCATCATTGCCGAGGCGGATTTCGGCTTCGAGGTTGGCCGTGCCGATGACCAGGTCAGTCTTGCCGTCGCTGTTGAAATCGCCCGTCGCCACGCTCAAGGGGCTGGCCGTCGCGCCGAAGTTTTGCGCTTGCAGGAAGACGCCCGCGCCGCTGTTGAGTTGCACCGACACGCGGTTGTTGTTGCTGTTCGTGATGACCAGATCGAGCGCGCCATCGCTGTTGAAATCGCCCCCGGCCATGTCCGTCCCGCTGTCTACGCCGACGGTGTAACTCACCGGCGCGGCGAACGCGCCCGTGCCCGTATTGAGCAACACCGCAAAGCCCTCGTTGCCCTGATTCAACACCGCCAGATCGGTTTTGCCGTCGCCGTTGAGATCGCCGCTGACCAGCGCCACGATGCGCGTGCCCACGGTATAGGTCGCGGGTGTGCCGAAGCCGCCGCCGCCATTGCCGAACGTCACCGAAACCACACCCGCATTTGTATTCGTGCCCGCTGCCACGTCCAGCCTGCCATCGCCATTGAAATCGCCTGTGACAATCACCGGAGCCGCGCCCGCCGCCGCCACGGGCAGGGCTGACGAAAAACTACCTCCACCGTTATTCAAAAACAGCAGCGGCACACCGGCTTCGCTGCCCACGACCAAATCCAGCCGTTGATCGCCGTTGAAATCGCCCGCCGCCAAATCGGTCAGCGTCCCGCTCGCCGTGAAATTGCCTGCACTGAAGCCGCCTTGGCCATCATTGAAAAGCAAGGTGACGCGGCTGTCGCGATTGGCGACCGCCACATCCAACCGGCCATCCAGATTGAAATCACCCGCGACCACGGCTTGCGGATTTGCGCCGCCATTCAACGGCGCCACGGCGGCAAAGCTCGGCGCAGCGCATCCGCTTTGCACAGCGTGCGTCGCGCGCGCGCGCGTGAAGGCGCCCAGCAAAGCGATTGACAACAAGCAAACTGATAAACCGAAACGGTGAGGCAGGCACTTTGGGGATCGGGATGGATTCATCATGTGAGTCATTTGCTCCGCTGCGTCGCCTCTGAAATCGGCCACGCAGCAACGCGCCAAGGCCGCGCGTGGAATGTCTTGCAACAGGGAAGCCCCGCGAAAAGAAATGCTATTTGTGGGGTGTAAAACCGCTGCCTGGTTGGGCGGAAGGGATACTAATGAGGGCGGCACAGGCTGTCAATTA
This sequence comes from Acidobacteriota bacterium, assembly GCA_016196035.1. Classification (NCBI taxonomy): domain Bacteria; kingdom Pseudomonadati; phylum Acidobacteriota; species Acidobacteriota bacterium. The sequence continues at coordinate 75,238 of JACPYM010000095.1, forward strand.
CGAGACATCTGAACGAACCTCGGCAGCGCAAATTGAGCAGCCGGAGAACCGTAACGGAGCCTGCTGTCAGGACACTTTTGCCAAAAGGCCACTTTTGGCACGAAAGGCGTAGCGCAACCTGCCGAGGTTGCGTGGTTTCATCAGTATTGCAATGCGGAAGCGGCGCAACCTCGGCAGGTTGCGCTACGCAGGCCTCGCAGTTCAGGTCTGCCAAACAAACGTTTTTGAGAAGTGCTCTACTCTGCTAACGCACGCCTTGCGCGGGCACCGGCACATCACCGCTTTGGCCCTGGTTTTGGATTAGGAACGAGCCATTCGAACTGCGCTTGACGAACCACGTACCGCTCCGCCGCCAGACCGCAATATCCGCCTTGCCATCGCCGTCATATCTGAGCGTCAATGTATACGCCCGCGCGCCCTGACAGCCATTCGCGTCAGTCGCCCGCACATTGAAAGTGAATGTTCCCAGCGCAAAGGCCGCGCCCGTCAACACGCCAGCCGGCGAAAGGCTCAGCCCGGCAGGCAAGGCGCCCGTGCTAATGGCGAAACTGTATGGCCCCGTGCCGCCCGTGGCGCTGAAATTCTGGGTGTATGGCAACCCGAAATACCGGGGTGCGAGCGTGGCTGGATTGACGGTGACGGCGGGGCAAGTAATGGTCAACGTGTAGGCGCGCGCACCCGTGCAATTGTTGGCGTCGGTGGCCGTGACCGTAAAATTGAAATTGCCGGCCAGCGTGGGCAAGCCCGTCAACGCGCCGCTCGCCGCCAGCGTCAATCCGTTGGGCGCCGCGCCGCTCGTGACGGTGAATTGATAGGGCGCCGTGCCGCCCGTCGCGCTCAATGTCTGGCTATACGCCGTTCAGCAGCCCGCCTTGTGCCAGCGATATTTCAGGTGGAAGCGTGCCGCCAGACAAAGAGAATTGATACGGCCCGGTGCCGCCGCTGGCCGTGACGGTTTGATTGTAGGAAGTGCCAATCACTCCATTGGGCAAGGTGGCCGGCGTGAGCGTCACGGTGGGGCAGGCGGGACAAACGAAGACGTAGGCTGAGCCTTGATTCATGTTCGCGCCGATGTCGTCTTGCTCGGCGCCGACCACCACGGTATCGCCGCTGACAACGACTCAGACGCCGAAGAAATCAAAGGCCGCGCCATCGTTGGCCGTGAGTTTCTGTTGGAACATCCAGGCCGTGCCGCTGCGGGTGAAGACGTAGGCCGAACCTTGATCGGCATTCGCACTGATGTTGTCATCACTGGCCCCGGCGACGAAGGTGTTGCCGCTGAGCGCCACCGCGACGCCGAAATGATCGCCGGTCGCGCCGTCGCTGGCGGTGAGTTTCTGTTGTTGCGACCAGCTTGTGCCGCTGCGGGTGAAAACGTAAACCGAATCCTGATCAATGTCGTCGAAAGGCGCGCCAACGACCAACGTATCGCCGCTCAGCGCGAAGGCAAAGCCGAATTGATCGCTCGTCGCGCCGTCCACTGCCGCCAACTTGGCCTGAAACGTCCAGACCGTGTCGCTGCGCACAAACACATAGACCGAGGCTTGATTCGCGCCCGACCCATCGTCAAAGGGCGCGCCCACCACCGCCGTGTTGCCATCCAACGCCACCGAGTCTCCGAACGCATCATTCGCCGCCGCATCCGGCGCGCTCAGCTTGGCCTGCTGCGAAAAGATCGGATCAATCATCAGCGGATAGACCGCGCCGGCATCGTCCACCAGCAAAGCGAGGGTGTCGGCTTGCGCTTCGAGCCACGCTGGTAACGCGCGGCCTTGGGCGTCGTAGGCCGCGAGATGGTCATAGGCGAGCGACTGCCCGCTCGCCGCATGCGTGAAGCGCGCGGCTTGGCCGTCGGCGCGCATGCTGACTTGCCAGCCTGCGTTGACGGTCAGCGCCAGGCGAATTTGCGAGGACGAATTTGCACTTTGCGCGGGCGGCGGCGGCTGGTTGAGCGTGAAGCCGTGCTCAAGTCCCTCCGCGCCGTTGACGAACCATTCCGTGAACTGGCTGTCGCGCGTGATGGTCAGGGTTTGCAGGTCGCCGCTCACCACGCCCGCGCCGACCTGACGCGAGGCGTCGCCATAGCCGATGCCTCGCAAGCTCAGGCTGACCGGCGGCGCGTCTTTCACGGCCCCTTGGTTGAGTGAAATGCTCGCGCCTTCTTCGGTGACGTAAGCGTCATAACCCGCCGCCCGATTCGGTGCGTGCTAGGCCGCGCGGCCCAGCGGCGTGTGGTTGGCATAACTCACGCCGAGCCGGGCCTGCCGCATGGCCGCCTGCAATGATCCGTATTGGCCCGCCCGTTTCAATTGATCGAGCGCCGCCGTGCCCGTCAAGGTTGTGGTGGATAGATTAGACCTTATCGGGATTAAGCTGCGGACTAACCACGGGGAACATGGGGGGCACGGGGCAATCGAGCAAAATACGTGCGGAAGAAGAGTTACGATTTGCTGGTTCGTTTATGCTTTCCCCTCATCCCCGTGTTCCCCGTGGTTAATTTCTATTCCCGATAATGTCTATTGGTTGAGGCAATTGGTGGCGCAGGCCGCGCGGTGCGCAGCCACAGTCCACACCACAAGCACGCCGCAATCAGCGCAAAATGACGCAGGTGTTGATACGATTTCATGGCAGTTTCTCCTCGGTTGACGTGCTTGGTGGAAGTCAATCAGCGAAACCCGATTCAGCGCACATTGATGCGCACCGTATTCGTGGCGCGGCCATCCACCGTCAGCACGACATCTATTTCGCCACGCCCCGACAAGGAACGCGGCACACGCACGTTGACTTGATCCAACCCGGCTAAGCCTTCAACTGCGCCCGCGAAAAGGACTTCGTTGGCCGTGCCGCCGAGGCTGGCGCTGCTTGTGCGCTGCGCACGGATGCCTGTCCCGTAAAGCACCAAAAAGACCTGATCGCTGGCAGGGCCGAGATCAATCGGTACGGCGGCAAAACGTCCGTTTTCCAAGCGCGCGACCGCTTCGTAGCTTTGCGAACCATCGCCGCGCACGCGCAAGGCAACGGCGGCGGCTACGCCTTGCCCGTTGGCATTGGCGGCGAATAAACCCGGCGCGGTACTGGCGATTTCAATGACGCCTGAAGCGCCGCTGCTGACGGTGAGGTAAGTCGTGCCGGGCGCAGTGTTGGCGGGAAGGAGGAAATTGATTTGGTTGGGTGCGACAAAAAAGAGCGGCGCAGGGCGTTCAACACCAACGCTGTCCCGCACGCGCACACTGACACCGGCGAGTTCGGTTGGCAACGGCGTTGAAGAAGCCGCTTGCACGCTCGCCGCCAGGTTTGCGCCAAACGCTGCGACGATGGATTCAGGCGCACCGCCCACTGTGAAACTGGCTGCCGAGACGCTGGCGATGGTTGATGTGCCGCTGTCGAAGAGTTCTGCGCTGGCGAGGGGCGTGATTAACCCGCTGCCGGTGAAAAGACCGCCGCCCGCCACCAGCACTTTGCCGTTCGGCAACAGGGTCGCCGTGTGGTGGTCGCGCGCCTGATTGAGGTCTGCGCTGCCCGTCCAGCTTGCAGTGGCGGGGTCATAAAGCGCAGCGCTCTTGAGCGATATGTTGTTCGTGCCCTGGCCGCCGGCGATCAGCACCTTGCCGTTTGGCAACAAGGTCGCGGTATGCCAGCCGCGCGCCGTAGCGAGATTGCCGCTAACAGTCCATTGGCCGGTCGCGGGATCGTAAAGCTCCGTCTCAGCCACATCCGGCGGCCTACCGCCGCTGACCAGCACTTTGCCGTTCGGCAGCAAGGTCGCCGCGTGTGTCGTGCGGACTGCTGACAGCGCACCGGTGGGCGTCCAGGTATTGGTGGCCGGGTTGTAAAGCTCGCAGTTCCTGGTGGAGCCGCTGGTGTTGAGGCCCGCCACCAGCAGCGCCCTGCCATTGGGCAATAACGAAAGCGTGGCAAACCCGTGTTCATCGTTGAGCGTGCCAGCGGGACTCCATTGGCCTGTGGTGAGGTCATAAACTTCGGCGTTCCGGTTAAAGGTCGCGCCGGGCTGTGTGAGGCCCGCCGCCACCAGCACCTTCCCATTCTGCAAGAGCACGGCGAGCGGGTTTTGCCGCCCTGTGCTCATTTCACCGCTGAGCGACCACATTCCAGTTTGCGGATCGTAAAGTTCGGTGCTGGTTAATGAACGCACTGGACTCGTGGTGACCCCGCCCACCACGAGGACTTTTCCATTGAGCAGTTTGACGGCGGTGTGATCTGTGCGCGCAATGTTCAGATTGCCGGTCAGGCTCCAGGTTCCCGTAGCCGGATCATAAAGCTCCGCGCTGCCTGTGAGCGCTGCGCCGCTGACACTGCCGCCCACAACCAGCACCTTGCCATTGAGCAGGACGGTGGCTGTGTGCCGTGTACGCGCAGTGATGAGCGCGCCAGTTGCGCTCCACCCCGCCGTTTGTGCTGCCGTCGCCGCCGGTTGGCCCGGCGGCACTACCATACAAGCCAGCAAGAACAATGCACAGAATTTAGCTTTCATTGATTGTCCAACCTTTCTACTTGGAGTTTGGCGGGTGAGCGTGGTTTGGGCCACGGGTTGTTACAAGGTTCTCGAAAGCGTGCTCAGGGTGAGCGCGCGTTTGCGCGTGAGGGTCTTGCCCGCTTGTGCCTCCAATTCGTTGCGGTAGGCATTGAGCAGATTTTGTTGAGTCTGCGTGTCACCGCGCGCGGCGGCGGCTTCGGCGGCGCTGAGCTTAACGCATAAAGAATTCGCCACGCCGCCGCGCGTGCTGACATAGAGCTTGGTCAGATTGCACAAGCCACCATAGCTGAACAGCAGCGCCACCGGATCGCCCTGCAAGTCAGTCAACTCGACGCCGATACGGGCGTTCATCTGTGGGCTGAACTCATCGAATTTCATCTCCTGGGCGACGCCGTTAAGGAATGCGCCCAGCGGACTGGCAGGGTTTTGGTCGTAGTTGCGAATTTCGGCCAGCGTTACGGTTTGATCGTCCCCGGCGAGTTGATTGAAAAGTGTCGGGAGCGTCGCAGGCGAACTCGCGTAATTGCGGATGAGGCCCAGGCTCTCAACGTTCAAGTTCAGCAAGTCGCTGACGGCCTCAGCCCCGCGCGCGAGAATGTTGTCAAACATGCGTTTTCGGCCCGCCTCGGCGCCCGGCGTCTGCGCACTGGTAATCTGACCCGTTTGATCGAGCAGCAAGGTTTCCGCGCCGGTGATACCGGGGAAGGTTGGCTCGGCCTCGATACGCCATTGAGTCGCGTTCGCCACCAGTACGGCGTAGTTGTAGCCTTCGGTGTGGCCTGCGGCGAGCGCCGGATCAAGCGGGCAAGCATCGAAGGCGGTCGTACAAAAGGTGGCAAGCTGGCCCAAGCCCGGTGGAAAGCTGCCAGCAACCGCTCGATACGCCGCGCCGACTTGTCCCAGTTTTGCCAGATTATTGGCGGCCTGCGATCTAGCCGCCGCCTCGCGTACCTTCTGCACCGCCGGAAGCAGCATCCCGATGAGGACGGCGATGATGGCGATGACGACGAGCAATTCGATCAGGGTGAAACCCGACTCCCGCTGGCGCGTCCGCTCGACGGTGCGCTCTGTGGGTTGGTTAAAGACTGCGGGAGGCAGAACGTAACCACGCTTCGCTGCGTTCTGGTCTGTTGCCACTTGGCTGCGATGCTGCTGCTTGTTCATCAGATTCCTCCTAAATTTTCCTTTTCGCTTTCCACAGGTTGCCTAGGCACACGTGTCCCACGGCCAACGCCTTGCTCCGCCCAGCTTGCGCTTTTGTTGATCTTCGGTTACTGACTGCGTGTCAGTCGTGACATCTCCCCTACACAACGATAAGACGACGTGGGCGGGCGCTTCCTCTCACGTTCAAATCAAGATTTTGTGTAGGGGATTTTGCGTAGGGGATTTTGCGTATGGAACTGAAAGCGGCGCCTTCCGCGGAAAAGCGGTTCGAGCAGATCGTGCGTGACTATGGCCGTTTTCTGCGGCAGACGATCATCCGCGTTTGCCCGAAGGATGTGGGGCTGCAATACGATGAAATCGAACAGGAGGCGCGCTTGCGGCTGTGGCGCGCGCTCGAAAGTGAGAGGGAAATCCACGACCTGTCGTCTTATCTTTATCGCATCGCGGTGACGACGACGCTGGACGCCATTAAAAGCGTCAAGCGCAAACGCGAAGAACAGATGGTGCTGGCGGAAGACGACAACGAGAATGGCCGCAAAGAGAGCAACAGTGTCCCGCACGTGTTGTTGGCCGATTCCAAACAAGCGCCCGATCAGGCCGTCGAGCGCCAACAATTGGTCAACAAGGTCAAAGAAGCCCTGAACCAACTGCCGGACAATCGCCGCACGGCGGTCGGGCTGCATCTGGAAGGGCTAACCACGCAGGAAATCGCCGACCTGCTCGGCTGGAGCGAACCCAAAGCACGCAACCTGGTCTATCGCGGACTCGGCGACGTGCGCGCGTACTTGCAGGAAGCAGGAGTCGAATATGCAACTCAGTGATGAGGCTCTGAAAAACCTCTGGCAAACCGAAACCGCGCGTGGGACGAACCGCCGCGAGTGCCTCTCGTCTGAAACGTTGCTGCGCGCGGGGGCGCATGAATTGCGCGCGCCTGAAGCCGAACGTATCGCTGCGCATCTGGCTGCTTGCGCCGATTGCGCCGAGGAATACCGAATCGCGCTCGCCGTTCACGACTGGGCCGCTGAAACCGCCACGCGGCACACCGCGCCCGCCGTTCACCTGAAGGCGCCACCGTCGTGGTGGGGCCGTCTCTTGGCGCTGTTCAATCCGCTGACGGCGACACTGACGGCGGTGTTGTTGCTCGTCAGTCTGGTGCTCGGCGCGGCTTGGCTGTCATTTCGCCGCCAGAACCAAACCCTTACCGCGCAAGTTCAACAGCAACGCGAAGAATTGACTGAAGCCGCCGCGCTCAAGGCGCAACTCGCCGAATTGCAACGCCAGCAGGCCGAACGCCCTGCCACCACTGAGCAGGCAGGCGGGCAGGCAACCTTACAAGCCGAACTCGCGCGGCTGAAGCAGGAACTTGCCCAGGGCGCGCAGCCGCAACTGGACGTGCCGCAATTCGATCTCGATCCCGCCCCCGCCACGCGCGGCGCTGGCGGCGGTAACGCCACCAGCGCCACGCTTACTGTGCCCGCCGCCGCCACAGTCTTCACGCTCAACTTGCCGGGCGCGGGCAGCCAGCCTTTCCCGCAGTACCTGATCGAATTGCAAAACGCGCAAACCAGCCAGGTCGTGTGGAGCACGCGGCGCAACCGCGATGGCGAGACTACGTTTACCTTGACGCTCGCGAAACGCGGCTTGGCCGCCGGGCGCTATCGCATCCGCGTTTACGGCGTGCAGGGCCGGCAAAAGACGCGCGTGCAAGAGTACGCCGTGCAGGTGAAGTACTGATGCGATGCCGGCGGAAACGCCGGGAAGCTAGCGCGGTTTTCAGTTCAATGCCGGAGGAAGCGCCGCCGTGGGTGGGACAAGCTGGCATCCCAAATCCACGGTTAAGCAGTTGAAATCACAGTTTCGACCAATAGCAGCGGGCTTTTTTGTCAGCCTGGCTATTCACCCAGGGAGTGAAATTGCGCCGCCGTACAGCAGACTGCCAGTCTGCTGTAGACGCGGCCAGTGGGCTATTCGCCGAGACTACAGCAGACTGGCAGTCTGCTGTACGGTTTTAGCCGTGGATTCAGGATGGCATCTTGTCCCACGCTCAATCCTCCACGCATTTGCGGCAAGCCAATGAAAGGAAGAAGTGTATGAACAAGCCCCGCGCCAATCCATTGCTACTGGCCGGCTGGATGTTTTGCCTGTGCGCCGCCGCTGTCGGGCAACAACAAGACAATACGCTCCTCTTGCCAGCGTCGCCGGTCGAACGCGAAATCGCGGGCGGACAAGCTCATCACTATCAAATCACGCTGCTGACCGGGCAAAGCCTGAAGCTCAAAGCCGAACAACAGGGCAGCGATGTTATCCTGACGCTGTTCAGCCCGGAAGGGCAGCAGCTTGCCGAAGCAAACCTGCCGAATGGAACCAGGGGGTTGGAATGGCTGCTCTGGTTGCCGCAACGCAATGGCGCTTACCAACTCAAAGTCACGTCAAACGACAAAGGCGCAACGGCGGGCCGTTATGTCCTCAGCGCCGAAGTCGCGCCAGCCGATGAAAAAAACGTGCTGGCGATTCAAAAATTTAACGAGGGGATGCAGTTGCGCAAAACCGGTCAGCGTGAATCATTCCCGCAGGCGTTGCGCAGCTTCGCCGAAGCCCTGACGGCTTGGCGCGCCGCCGGTGATCGTGGGCTGGAGGCCAGTACCTTGCAGCAACTCGGCGGGGTCAGCGGACGCGCCGGCAATCATCAACAAGCCCTCGACTATTACCAACAGGCCCTGGCGCTTTTCCGCGCGCTGGAACTGAAACCGGAACAGGCGGAGGTGCTGAGTAACATCGCCGACAGATATGCAGCGTTGGCGGAGCTGCCGAGCGCGCTGGAATACTACCAACGGGCGCTGGCGCTCCGGGAATTTCTCGCGCCGCTCAATGTGGGCATTCTGTTGGATAACCTCGGCCAGGTGTATGCCAATCAGGGCGATTATCGAAAGGCGCTGGCCGCGCATCAACAGGCGCTGGCGCTGTTTCAGGAACTGGGCGCGCGGAAAGACGAACTGGTGACGTTGCCGCGGATTGCCAGAGTGCAACGGCTGTTGGGAGACTATGCCCAGGCGCTGGCTTGGCTGAATCGGGGGCTGGCACTCAGCCGGGAACTGAAAGCGCCGGTCGAGGAATCATTCAACTTGCAACAGCTCGGACAGCTTTACGCCGTCTCCGGCGACCAAGCGCGCGGGGTCGAATATCTGGAACGCGCGGCAGCGGTTTGCCGCGCCGAAAAAAGCCGCTCGTGCGAGATGAATGCGGTGAATCAGTTGGGGCAGCTTTACAAAGACCAGGGCGCGTCTGACAAAGCGCTGACCGCGTTCAATGAAGTGCTCGCTTACTTTGGCGAGCTTGGCAGCCGGGTTTCTGAAGCCGTCACCAAAGGACACCTCGGCGACATTTTGGCAGCGCAAGGCGAGTACCCACAGGCGTTGTCCTATCAGAACCAGGCCCTCGCTACTTTACGAACTGTTGGGGCGCGCCAGGCGCTGGTCGTGCGGCTCATTCGGACGGCGGAAACTTACCGGAACGCCGGGCAGCCCGAAAAGGCCAAAGAGTTACTGACAGAAGCGGCCACCGCTAATCAGGACATTGGGAGCCGGAGTGATGAGGCGCAGATTTTCCGCGCGCTGTCTGCACTCGCGCGCGATGAAGGCCAACTGCAACCGGCGCGCGAACTGATCGAAAAATCGTTGCTGGCGATTGAGCGCCAGCGGACCGGCGCGCTTACGCCAGCGTTGCGCGCCACCTTCGGCGTGTTCCTGCACCGTTACTATCAGGACTACGTCGAAATTTTGATGGCTTTGCACGCGCAGTCGCCAACAGCAGGCTATGCCGCGCTGGCGCTGGGCGCGCATGAACGTGTCCGGGCGCGCAGTCTGCTGGATTTGCTGAGCGAAGCGCGCGTGGAGTTGCGGACGGGCGTTGAGCCGGCGTTGCTGGAAAAAGAACGCTTGTTGCAGGAACAGGTGAACGCCCGCGAAACGTTGCGCCGCCAGTTGTTGGAAAATCAACGGACTGCCGCACGCGCCAAGGCGTATGAGCCGGAAATCAGCGACCTGCTCACTCAACTCCAAACCGTCGAAACGCAAATTCGCGCGGCAAGCCCGCGCTTTGCCGCGCTGACGCAACCCGCCCCGCTCACGCCCGCCGCTCTTCAGCAGCGCGTGCTGGATGACGACACGTTGCTGCTCGAATACGCGCTCAGCCCCCAACGCAGTTATTTGTGGGCGGTGACGACGCAGGAACTGCACAGTTTCGTTTTGCCCGACGTGGGCGTGATCGAAGCCGCCGCGCGCCGCTGGCTCGACCTCTTGCCGAAAGGCACGCAGCGCAAATATCAGCGCGAAACCGAACTCGCCGCCGCCGAACTGAGCCGCTTGATCCTCGCGCCCGCCGCCGCGCATTTGCATAAAAAACGGCTGGTGATCGTGGCGGATGGGCTGTTGCAATACGTGCCGTTCGCCGCCTTGCCGGTTGTCGGTAGTCAGTTGCCGGTTGTCGGTAAAAACTTAGTTCCTAACCGACAACCGACAACCGCTAACCGGCAAACCTTGCTTGCCCGCCACGAACTCGTCAGCTTGCCCTCGGCTTCGGCGCTGGCGGTGTTGCGCAACGAAATCAACGGGCGTCCGGCGGCCGCCAAACAACTCGCCGTCTTTGCCGATCCCGTTTTTCAAGCCGGCGATGCGCGCGTGCAACTGGCCAAGACCACGGCGCCCGGCACCACAAAGATGACGGAAAGCGCAAAAGATTTGGCCGCGCAAGCGCTGACGCGCGCCGCCGCCGAGGCGGGCCTGACAAGCTTCGCGCGGCTGCCTTTCGCGCGTCAGGAGGCTGAAACCATCGCCAAGTTGCTGCCGCCGGCGCAGCAGTTGAAAGCGCTGGATTTCACGGCCAGCCGCCAAACCGCGCTGACCGGCCAACTCAATCAATACCGCCGCCTGCATTTCGCCACGCACGGCCTGCTCAACAGCCAGCATCCGGAATTGTCGGGCATCGTGCTCTCGCTGGTGGATGAGGCGGGTCAGGCACAGGACGGGTTTTTGCGCCTGAGCGATTTGTACAACCTCAAGCTCAATGCCGACCTGGTCGTGCTCTCGGCCTGCCAAACGGCGCTGGGCAAAGACGTGCGCGGCGAAGGCCTGGTTGGGCTGACGCGCGGCTTTATGTTCGCCGGCGCGGCGCGCGTCGTGGCGAGTTTGTGGAACGTCAACGATGCCGCGACCGCCGCACTGATGCAGCATTTTTACCGCGCCATGCTGATCGAAAAGCTGACCCCCGCCGCCGCCTTGCGCGCCGCCCAACTGGCGCTGGCGCGCGACCCGCGCTGGGCCGCGCCGTATTACTGGTCGGGCTTCGTGTTGCAGGGGGAATGGAAATGACGTGACTATAGAGAACAGGACTTACGCAGAAATTTGCCACAGAGGCACAGAGGCACTGAGCAAGACCAGGAATTTCTCCCATAAACGAAAAAGCTCTGTGACTCCGTGCCTCTGTGGCAAATTTGGTTCATGGTACGGAACCGGGAGCGTGAGCGACCGGGTGCTGCTGCGCCGGTCTTACGCGGAGTAACCCAGTCGCTCACGCTCCCGGTTCCGTGCCAGCGTATTCGCCAGCAGCCATTCGCGATCAATCATTGTTCGACAAACGGAGCGGCCTCTTTTCCACCACCTTGATTACCTGATATTGACCCGCACCGTATTCGCTACCTGTCCATCAACCGTCAACACCACGTCAACATCGCCGCGCCCGATCAATGAACGCGGGATGCTGAGATTGGCTTGATCCACGCCGATCAATGAGCCTTGCGCGCCCGCGAAAGTGACGGGCGCATTCGTGCCGCCGATGGTGGCCGTGGCGCTGGATAGCGCGCCGCTGAAACGGAAGCCCGTGCCAAAGACCACGAGAAAAACCGGCTCTGAGCCTAATCCGACATCAATCGGAATGGCTTCGTACTGATTGGTCGCCGGATTGAAGCGCGCAATCGGCTCGACGGTTTGCCCGCGCAACACGACCGCGGCGGGTAGGCCGCGCCCGCTAGCGTTGAGCGCAAAGATGGCGGGCGAGACTTTGGCGATGGTGATGTCTTGCGCCGACACCACGCCCTGGCCGCTGGTGATTGTCACGCGCGCCTGACCCAAAGCGGTGCCGGCGGGAATTTGATAGTTGACCTGCGTGGGCGAAACGAAAAACTGCGGCGCGAGGCGTTCAACGCCTGTGGCATCGCGCACGCTGACGCGCGTTTCCAGCATCGCCGTCGGCAGTGGTGTGGTGGCCGCTGATTGCGTGCCCGTCGCCAGCCCCGTGCCAAACGCCGCCACGATGGATTCGGGCGCGAGGCTCGCGCCGCGATAACTGGCGGCGGAAACATTGACCAGCGCGCGCGGCGCGGCATTGACCAGCCGGTAAATCGTGCCCGCGCCCGCCACAACATACAGTTCGCCCGCTTCGTCTTCGCCAAACGAAGTGATGCCCAGGTTGGTGTCGAACAGCGTCCGCACCGCGCCGTTCTCGCGCAGGTAGAGCGTGCCGAAACAATAGTCGCCGAAAAGATAGGCACCCGGCGTCAAGGTGAGCGCCGCCCCGCGATAAACATAGCCGCCCGTCACCGAACCCGCGCAGTTCGAACCGACGTGCGGGTAGTCATAAAGCGGCGGCGTGAATTTCGCATCCGTGCAGGAACCCGGCCCCAGATTCGTGCAGCGCGTGCCTTCCAACACCCGCCAGCCGTAGTTGCCGCCCAGCTTGATGAGGTCTATCTCTTCGCGCGCATCCTGCCCGACATCGCCCGCATACAGTTCGCCCGTCAACCGGTCGAACGAAAAGCGCCAGGGATTGCGCATACCCACGGCATAGATTTCATCGCGGCCCGGCGTCGGGCCGAAAAAGGGATTGCTGGAGGGCGACGAATAAGGCGTCGCGCCGTTGGGCGTATTCACATCAATGCGCAAAATTTTGCCGAGCAGTTCTTCGACGTTTTGCGCGCGATTGCCGGGGTCGTTGGCGCTGCCGCCATCACCCATGCCGATGTACAAAAAACCATCCGGGCCGAAATCCAGCATGCCGCCGTTGTGGTTTTGGAAGGGTTGCGGAATGGTCAGCAGAATCGTCTCCGCCGTGTCGGCCATGTTCGGATTGCTGGCCGACGCCTTGTATTCGGCGATCACTGTCGCACCGTCAGTTTGCCGCGTGTAATTGACGAAAAAACGGCGGTTGCTGCTGAACTGCGGATGAAAGGCCAAGCCCAGCAAACCGCGTTCGCCGCCGGAAAGGACTTTGGCCGTGATGTCCAAAAAGACCGCCGCTGTCGTCGCGCCCGGTTGCCGCACGCGAATGCGTCCGGCTTGTTCGAGAATAAAGAGCCGGTTCGTCTGGTCATGCGCGCTGGTGATGAAAACCGGCGCGGCCAAGCCCGTTAAAAACGGTTCGAGTTGCAGCACACTGTTGGTTTGGGCGCGGCTGCGCTCAATGGGCCAATAGCACAGGACAAGGCAACACAGTAGCAATCCGATTCGGTTTAACAACGTGGTCATTCCACCCTCCTGAGAAAAAGACTTTGTAGCAATAAATTGAGGGAGGTGATCTATGAGGAGAGAGAGGTTACGGAACAGACGGAATGAACGGAACAGACGGAAGTGATTCAACACAGGCAGTTTCGTCTGTTCCGTTATTTCTGTTTATTCCGTAATCTCGCCTTATCTCACTTCTTTGAGCTACTCCCAAAGACCTTAGTTGGGGGATGCTCACTTGATATGCACGCGCACGGGATTGGCTGTCCGGCCATCCACGGTCAAGACAACATCGCTTTCCCCCTGTCCCGCCAAAGTACGCGGCAACCGCAAATTGACTTGATCCAGGCCAGCCAGACTGCCTTGATTCCCTGCAAAAACAACTTCCAGCGGCGCGCCGCCTAATGTTGCGGTGACCGCCGCCAGCGCGCTGCGTCCGCGCATGCCGCTGCCGTATAGCACCAGGAAAACCTCTTCGCCCGCTTGGGAGAACTCAAAGGGCACGGCGACGAATTGACCGGTCGCCGTGTCGAAGCGGGCCGCCGGTTCAAAGCGTTGCGTGTCGTTGAGCACACGCAGGAATTGTGCCGCCGCCAGCCCGCGCCCATTCGCCGCCGCCGCAAAGAGGCCCGGGGCGACGGCATTGACGCGCAGCAAGCCGCTAATCGTCGTGCCCGCACTGCTGCGAATGCTGACGGTCGCCGCGCCGGCGGCCACACCAGCGGGCAACAGGAAATTGATTTGCGTCGGCGAAACGAAAAAGAGCGGCGCACTGTGTTGCACGTTTGTGCGGTCGGTGATGGTCACGGTTGTGCCGCCCAATGAAACCGGCAACGGCACGCTCGTCGCGGTGGCGTTCGCGCTCGCCAAGGCTGTGCCAAACGCGGCCACGACGGAATTGGGCGCGAGCGTCGCGCCGCCGCTGAAACTGGCGGCGGAAAGAAACGCGGGCGCTGTGCCGCCCAGCGTGCCGGTGTGGTTGACGGTCGTCAGCGCCTGCTGTGTCAGTGCAAAAAAGCTGTCAATGGTCACCGTGGCACGCACGGCTAATTCGTCAGAGAACGTGAACGCCAGCGTCTCGCTGTCCGCGCCGCCGTGCGGCACAAAGCGCAAATTCAAAAGCGTATTCGCGCCGCCCGGCATACGCTGGCCTGCCGCGAGCATGAACACGACGCCCAGCTTGCCCGGCTGCGTGTCGTTGCCGAAGACTTCGGCGTTGCCGAAGACGTCCGCCTTGACCGCCTCCAGAAAGGTCAAGCGCGCGCTGTCGTAATGGAGCGTGAAGCTGAGCGCCGTCTCAAGGCCGCCCGCGTTGAGATTCACCGTCAAGGCGCCGATTTGGCCGCGCGTGAAAGCGCCGCCGCTGAGGGTGAGCGGGCCGCTGGGTTGCGTTTGCCATTCTGCGCTTGCGCTCTCTTCATTCTCGCTTGGCGTTGCGGTGGGGCCGCCTGCTTCAGCCAAAACGCCGATGCCGTTGGCGTAATGCTGGGCTTGCACGACGTCAGTTAGGTCGAAACGTCCATCGCCACGCGTCTGGCTGGGCGCGCAATCGGCGCGTTGGAATTCCGCGCCTGTCAGCGCATCCAGCTTCAAGGCAAAGCGCGCCATCTGCCGCACGTCGCTGGCTTCAACAGCGCCGTCGCCGCCGAGGCGCGGCCAGACATCGCCCTCGAAGCGCGTGGCGCTGGGATAGATGGTGAAGGGAAACACTTGCGAAGGGCTGCCCAATGGCGGCGGGTTGTTGACGGTCAGCAGAATCATTTTTGCTTGCGCAACATCAGCAGCGCTGATTTCCGCGCGCAATTGGGTTGAATTCACGTATGACACCGGCCGCTCCACGCCATTCCACGTCAGCGTGGCGTTGCTCAGCATGTTGCCGCCGTTGATCGTCAGCGTGAATGCGCCGCGCCCCGCCACGACTGCGCTCGGAATCAAATTGTTGATGGTGGGACGCAGCGTCAAATCCAGCACGTAATTGTTCGTGCCGTTGCAACCGTTGGCGTCGGTTGCTTTGATCGTGAAGGGAAAAACGCCGCCAGAGATGGGAAAGCCTCCGAGTTGCCCATCGCTGCTAAAGGTCATGCCATAGGGCAACATCCCCAGTAAGCTGAAAGTATAAGGCGCTACGCCGCCGCTCGCCGTAAACCTCCCGCCTGTCGGTACGTTGCCCCCGTTTGGATTGACCGTGATCGTGGGACAGCCGACCACGTATCGTTGCGTGCCATCGCAACCATTCACGGCCACGGCTTTGATGGTGAAGGGATATGTGCCGCCTTGCGTTGGCGTGCCCGCGAGTAAACCGGCGCTTGACAAGCTCAGGCCCGGCGGCAGCGTGCCGCTCGCCACGCTGAACAGGTATGGCGTCGTGCTGCCGCTGGCGCTGAGTTGCTGGCTGTACGCCGTGCCCACGACCGGTTCGCGCAAGGTTTCCGGTTTGAGCGTGACTGTGCCGCATTCGATTTTGACCGCGTAACTATGCGTCACCGCGCAACCATTCGCATCGGTCACTTTGACCGCGAACGTATAGCTGCCGAGTTGCGTGGGTGTGCCGGACAAGTAACCGGGACTCTCGGTCGAAAAACTCAAACCCGGCGGCAATGCGCCGCTTTGCAGCGTGAAGGTGTAAGGCCAAAGCCCGCCGCGCGCTTCGAGACTTTGCCCGTAAAACTGGCCTTCGCGTCCGTCAATCAAATTAGGCGGATTGAGCGTAAGCGCCTTACAACTTTGATCGAGCGTGTATGCGCGCGCGCCGACGCAACCGGCGAGGTCGGTGGCTTTGACGGTGAAGGTGAACGTGCCGTTCGCAGTCGGCGTGCCTGAAAGATAACCGTCTTCGCTCAAGGTCAAGCCGGGCGGCAACGTGCCGCTCGCCACACTGAATTTGACCGGAAATACCGCATTCTCGGCGCGCAGCAATTCACCATACGCTGAACCTCTATAAGCATTGGCGAGCAGCGCGGGCAGGATGTTGAGCGTCGCGCACACCACGTTGATTGTGAACGTCGTGCTGGTTGTCGCGCCGCAATCATCCGTCGCCGTCACGCGAATCGGGTAGCTGCCCAGGGGATATGCCGTGGTCACAAAGATCACGCCTGTGTTGGGATTGATGCTGAGTGGGTATTCGAGTTGCACGCTACCAATCAAGTTGGCGGTCATACTGACAATGGCGCTGTCGTCGCGTGGTGGTTGCGAAGGAACAATTCCGGTATTGCGCGCAACCTGGATCGTCGTGTTTGGATACGCCCCCAACACCGGCGGCGTATTGGCATTGACCTGCACCGTCACGGGCGCAGACGTGCTGCCGTTGAAATCGGCGTTGCCCGCATAAGTCGCCGTCAATGTGTGCGCGCCTGCTGCGGGCACGTTCAATTTGCAACTGCCGGTCGAACTGCTCAACGTGCTCGTGCAACTGTTCATGCCATCCGTCACCACCACTGTGCCCGTGCGCGGCGCGCCGCCCAGGCCCGCGTTGTTGACGGCGAAGCTGATCATCACCGGCGCGCAATTCAACGCCGGATTTGGGCTGACGCTGGTAATCACCGTTTGCGTATTCTGTTTGAGCACCGTTGTTGCATCGCTCGCCACATTGTTGCTCGTGTTCGTTTCACCCGGCGTGCCGACGTTCGCAATGTTCGTGATGCTGTTCGTTCCGGCGGGTGTGCTGAGGCCGACGGTGACGCTCAATTGCAACATTGGCAAACTCGCGCCCGCCGCCAGCGGCCCGGCGTGCGTGCACGTCACGCTAGTCGCGCCCGCGCACGTCCAGCCCGCGCCGAAGCCGTTCGACAAGCCCAGATTGAAGGGCAAGTTATCCGTCACCGTGATCGGCCCCGTCGCCGGCCCGGCATTCGCCGCGTTGCTGACGGTGATGTCGTAGCGGCCCATGAAGCCGATGGGGAAATCGCTCGCGTGCGTTTTGCGGATGGTCAGATCGGGGGGCGGTTGCGGTTGGGCGAAACCGGGGCTCAGGTTGAAGAGCAGTAGCAATGCAAGCACGGCGCTCAGGGCCACGGCAGGCCAGAGATGGAAAGCGTTTTGTCGCAGATGCCACATGGAATTTCCTTGGGGGAAGATTTATTCGTTGGGGGCAGGGGCAAAGAGCGAACTTTGCTGTCTGAGTAGTGCAACCCGCCGAGGTTGTGTGGCTTCATTAACTACAACCCTGATTCAATGTGCAACCAAGGCTCGATTGATGAAGCAGCGCAACCTCGGCGGGTTGCGCTACGCCATCCGCGCAATTCAGCAATAGCGAACGGGCACTTCTCAACCTGTCCAAAGAGCCGCCGCAATCAAAGAATCTCGCGCGCCTCGCCGACGCGCCGCGTCACGCGCAACCGGTCGAGGTGTTCGAGTAACGGGATCGCGTATTTGCGTGAGATACCGGTCAGGTCTTTGAACGCGCCGACTTCCAGTTTGGGGCCGTGTTGGGCTTTGTGTTGTTGCAGCAGCGGGCGCAATCCTTCGAGCGCTGTGCGGTGAAAGAGCAGATCGCTGACGCGCACCAGTTCGCCGCTGTTGATCAGCATCTGGGCGAAACGTTGCGCGCGGGCGTTGTCAATGCCGTGTTGCGGCCCCAGTGCTGACAACGCCTGCGCAATGGCTTGTTCCAGCGCGAGCGGTTGCAGCGCGGCGTCGGCGTAAAGTTTGGCGAGGTGATCTTTGGCGGCTTGCTCTTCGGCTGTGAGCGCGACCTTGTGCGAGGCGAGGCGCAGCAAGTCTTTTTCGGCGGCGACCTCGTTGCGTTCGGCCAGTTGGGTGATGACGGCGCGGAAGATGTCGGCGTGCGTATGGGCGAAGAGCTTTTCGCGCAACTCTTCGCGGCCCATCCCGGCGGCGAGCGGCGTCTTTTGGTGGAACTCTTTCAGCGTCGCGCGCACCTGTTTCGCCAACTCTTCAAACGGCGTTTTGGCAAGCAGGCGCAATGGCGTGCTGGCGATGGTGAGCAGGCGTTTGCTCTTCGTCCATTTGTCCGCTGCTTGTTTGATGACCGCATCAGGCGCGCCTGAACGCGCGGCTAGCTCGGCGTAATCAAGCCCGGCTTCGCCCGCCAGTTCGACCAACAACGCCAGCCGTTCAGGCGCATCGGCAATCGTCAACGCCGCGAGTTGTGCGACGACTTTGGCTTTGGCGCGCGCGCGATGTTTGTGGGGCAGCGCGTCAACGACCGTGCCGCCGCCGATGGTGACGGTGGGCGAATAGCTGCGCGCGATGAAATGATCGGTGGGCAGCGCGAGCACCGGCGCTTCCAAACGCAATTGGGCAAAGCCCGCCGCGCCGGGGGCGAGTTCGGTGGCTTCGAGCAACACGACGCGCGCCAACGCTTCGGCTGTGCCGATGTGCAGGTGTATGCGCGCGCGCGAACGCAACGGGCGCGGCGCGGTTTTGAGCAGTTGCAAACGCACATCCAGCAATTGCGTGGCGCGCAAACGGCCCGCGGGCGCGAGCGTTTGGCCGCGCGCGACGGCGTCGAGGTCAATGCCTTGCAGATTGATGGCCGTGCGTTCGCCGGCGAAAGCTTCGTGCGTGCCTTTGCCGTGCACTTGTAAGCCGCGAGTCTTGGCGCGCAGCGTATTCGATGGATAAACCTCCAACTCATCGCCCGTCTTGATCTGTCCGGCGACGAGCGTGCCAGTGACGACGGTGCCGAAGCCTTTGATCGTAAAGACGCGGTCAATCGGCAAACGCGCCACTGCGGCCTTGTCGCGTTCGGTAACTTGTTTCGCCAGCTCGGCCAGCGTCTTTTTCAACTGCTCAATGCCCGCGCCGGTTTTGGAACTGACGCGCAGGATGGGCGCATCGGCGAGAAACGAGTCGGCGACATATTCGCTGACTTCGGCCTCGACCAGTTCGGCGAATTCATCATCCACCATGTCGCACTTGGTGATGACGATCAGGCCGGCTTTGATTTCGAGCAGGCGGCAGATGTCGAAATGTTCGCGCGTTTGCGGCATCAGACTCTCGTCTGCCGCGACGACCAGCATCACCAAATCGAGACCGTGCGCCCCCGCGAGCATGTTTTTGACGAAGCGTTCGTGACCCGGCACGTCTACAAAACCGAAGTGCACATCGCCCACGGTCAGGTCGGCAAAGCCAATATCAATCGTGATGCCGCGCTCTTTTTCCTCTTTGAGACGGTCGGCATCCACGCCCGTCAGGGCTTTGACGAGCGCGGTCTTGCCGTGGTCGATGTGTCCGGCGGTGCCGACGATGATACGTTTCATTTGGGATCTAATGGTTACTGTGTTTGGGGTTTATCAGATTGTTGCATCACTTGCTTGAGCATTTCTGAAGTGCTTTTTATTTTTTCACCTTTGGCAATATATCGCTCCCAAAATGGAGGAATGTGATAACGATACTTTTCCAAAGACTTTTGAATCTTATATAGGTTTTTTCCATTTGCTATGAGTGGTTTTGTGTATTGGCAAGGATTGGTCGTGACGCTTTTCTCTTCATTGTTTGTTATTGGTGACTGAATGTTGGCTTTGGCGACTATCTTTTCGTCTCTTTGAATGCTGCGCAGTTTGTAATGCTTGCCGGGTGTTGGTTCAGATTGATTGGCGCGATGCACTGGTTGCTGCGTGGGAATTCCCATCGCTGAGCACATCGCTAGTGCAATGGCTAATGTGATGTGCAGGGTGGTCATAGTTCACCTCGTTTGGCTTAGATCGGTTTTCACTTCGGTGTAGGGTAAAAGCCGCGCAACAGGACGGTACCGCGCGCGTCAGCAAGCGGCGCGTCAAGTCTGGCGGACTGGAGTAGTGGCGCAGGCTCCGCTTGCTGACACGCGCGGTACTGTCCCGGCGTTACGCGCCCTTACCGTACACGCAATTGAAATCCGACCTAGGTTTGAAAAAGATTCAGTTGAATTGCCATTAACATCGCGTTGGAAAGATGTTTGTTTACAAAGTCACGCTACACGCTGCCCAAAATCTTTTCAAGCCGCTTGAAGATCAATCGGGCATCGTCAACAATACGGCATCCCCTATAAGGCAAAACATACTGATTCGATTCTCAACGAGTTGAGCAACGACGAATGGAATTGCAATCCGGGATGAACACACCAACAGAATCGAACAAGAAAAAATGGCCCCGGCGTTTGCTGGGTTTGAGTTTGGGATTGCTGCTGTTAGTAGGCGCGCTCGGCATTGCCGCCTGGTATTACCTGCGTTCCGACAGGTTTAATCGTTATGTCGCCGACAAGATCGAACAGGGCGCGCGTGATTACGGCTTGCGCGTCAAAGTCGGCGGCTTTGATTACACCTGGTCGGTCAAGACGGCGCGGTTGCGCGACCTCGAAATCGTCAATCAACAAACGGGGCAGCGCATCGCCACGATCAAACAGGCCGTGCTCGGCACCGAAATCCCCGACCTCTTTGCGCTGACCTTGCAACGCAATGTCATTCTGAAAGACCTGCAACTCAGCGGCGTTGAACTGCACGTTGACATTGACGCGCAAGGCCGCCACAACTTTGAAGGTGTGCGCCAGCCGGAAACGAGGTCCGAGAACATCAAAGTGGATTCGTCGCAGTTGCGCATTGCGCTGCGCGACAGCCAGTTCAGCTACAACGACCAGAAACACCTGTACACCACCACGCTTGAGGGATTGCAGGCGCGCGTTGAGCCTGTTGCCACAACACCCAATCTCCAATCTCCAATCTCAAATTTCAAAGCGCAGATCACTTCCAACGGCGGCAGCATTAGTTATGAAGCGCGCGCGGCCAGGCTAAATGAATTGACCGCAACGGCGACGCTCAACGCCTCTGGCGCGCAAATCGAAAGCCTGCAAGTCAACTCGCAACTCGGCGCAGTGAAAGCCAGCGGCAAGCTCGAAGAGTGGAAGGACTTGCGCTATGCCTTTGATGTCGAAACGCGCGCCGATTTGCACGAGGCGTTGCGTGTCTTTGCGCCTGCGGTTGATTGGAAAGGCGCGGTCAATGCCAAGGGCCAGATCGCAGGCACGACCGGCGACGCGGCGCGCTTTGCGTTCAAGGGCAATGCCGACATGCCCGACTTGCTGGTCGCGCCCGCCCGCTTGCGCAATGTGACGGCGAGTGGCGTCAACCTCAGCGTGCAAAACAGCGCGGCGCATTACACCGCCGACCGCGTGCGTGCCGAAACCGTCCTGGCCGATGTGGTCAAACTCGGCAACATGGCGACGACCGGCGTCAAAGGCGAATTCAAAGACAAACGCACGGCGCTGACCGCGCAAACCGCCACTGCCGCGCGCCTCGAATGGCCCGACGGAGAGGCGCATGACGGCGTGTTGCGCAACGTCAATTTCAATCTCAAAGAGCGCCGCTTCACCGTGGACGGCGCGGCCAGCATCGCGGGTGGCCGCGCCCACAGCATCGAATTCGGCCCCGCGACGGCGCAGGCCGAAGCCGACAACGACATCGTGACGCTCAATAACATCAACGCCAGCGCGTTGGGCGGCACGGCGACAGCGGAAGCGACCGTTGCCTTAACCCGTAACGGCCTGACGCGCATCAAGGGCAATTTCGCCGGTCTGCCGACGAGCAATTTGCTGGCGCTCTCAACCGTCAAAGCCGAGCAGGTGCCCGTCAGCGGCACGGTCAAGGGCGACGCCGACATCAGTTTCGTCAACAGCGCGCCGCAAAAATTGAGTGGCACAATTCGCGCCAACTTCGACGGCAAAGGCGCCGCGAGCATGGACGCGCTGGCTGTCAACGGCACTGTGCTGGTGCAAGCCGACAATGGCGTCTTCAACCTGCAACAGGCGCAATTCAACACCGATGTGACCAAACTGAATGCCAGCGGGCGCCTGGCTGTGGAGAGCAACTCCGATTTGGCGGTGGCGGTCACCACGACTGATGCCAGTCAATTGTTGACGATTGCCAAAGCCTTTCCTGACGCCGCGCAATTCATCAAAGACTATGAACCGCTATTGACCGGCGACCTGCAATTCAACGGGCGCATTACGGGCAAGCTGGATGCGTCTGTCATCGAAGGCGATCTCAACGCCAGCAGCGTCGGCATGCGCGATGCCTTGCTGGGCGTGCTGACCGGCAAGCTGTATCTGGGGCCAAACGAATTGCGCTTCCAAAACGGCTTGCTCAGCGCGTCGAATGGCGGTTCGCTGAAATTCGATTTGGCGACACCCTTGGATGCGCTGGGCAATAACAACAGCGGCAAACTCGACGCGGTCATTGACAAGCTTGAACTCGAAGCCATTTTGGCCGCCGTGGGCGCGCCCTCGGCCATGCAATTCGTCGCGGGCAATGTCAGCGGCGAGGCGCATCTGACCGGCTTGCCCAAAGCGATGCAGGGTAGCGGGCACATCAATCTGATTGACGGCAAGATTGGCAATCAAGCGGCGGAACTGGCCCAGGTTGATTTCAAGCTCGACGGCCAAAAGGTCTTGCTTGAAAAACTGGAAGCGCGCCTGTTGCAAAGCGGCCTCGTGGCGCGCGGCGAACTCGACCTGGAAAAGAAAACCTACCAACTCAGCGGCGCGGCCAAACAGATTGCGCTCGACCGGCTGGCCGAAGCCTTTGAATTGACCCAGGCGGAAGTCAAAGGCGCGGCGGACGCCACCTTCAACGTCAGCGGCTCATTCGACCGCGTCGAAGATTTGCGCGTTGAACTCAGCGCGCAGGCCGCCAACGTCAACGTCAATGGGCGCGACAGCGGCGAATTGAAGCTGACCGCGCGCACTGATCCCAGTGGACGCATTGACGCCGAATTGATGACGGGCTTGTTTGTCGCGGCGGGCGGCCAGCCGCAACTGGTCAAAGCCAGCTTCGACGTGCGCAAGGATGGTCGCCCCGTCGTGATCGAGAGCGCTGTGCGCGACCTAGACCTGGTGGCGGTGCTCAACACTTTTGCGCCCGATCTGGCTTCGTCATTCAAGGGCAAATTCAACGGCAAGCTGCGCATCGCCGGGCCGACGGTCAACGCCAGCGGCGAAGCGACCGCCGATCTGTTGCGCGGCGGCGTGACCTTTGACGCGATTGAGTTGCAGGTGCAGGGCAATCCGGTCACGGTGCAAACGCCGCTGGTCGTCGCGCTGGAAGGGCCGCAACTGCGCATCACGCCGACCAAACTGACCGGGCAGGGCATTGACCTGAGCCTCGGCGGCGAACTCGGCTTGCAGGACACGGGCCGCATGGCCTTCGCCTTGAACGGGCAGGTGACGCTGGCGAATCTGCCGCCGGTCAGCCCTGAGTTGCGCTTGGATGGCGTGGTGACGATCAACAACGCGCGTATCAGCGGCACCTTTGCCGAGCCGAGTTTGAGTGGCGAAATCCTGCTCGACCGCATCGGCATCTTTTCGCCTGACGCCCCGGCTGCTGTCGAGGAAGGGCGTGGGCGCATTGTGCTTAGCGGCGATAAAGCGACGCTCGAAAGTTTCAAGGCGCGCATCAACGAGGGCGCGCTCGATGTCAACGGCGCGCTGACCTTCGCCCAACTGCGGCCCAAAGAATGGAATTACACGCTCAAGGCCACCAACGTTGACATCATTTATGCCGAAGTGC
This sequence comes from Acidobacteriota bacterium, assembly GCA_016196035.1. NCBI lineage: Bacteria > Pseudomonadati > Acidobacteriota > Acidobacteriota bacterium. The sequence goes on from JACPYM010000095.1 coordinate 98,886, forward strand.
GCGCGACCGTGAACGGCACGCTCAATCTGGCGGGCACGCCCGAAGGCCAATTGCTGAGCGGGCGCGCCGATGTGAGCGATGCCGAATACACCGGCCAGATTGATCTGGATGGCTTGGTCGCCGGGCGCAACATCGCGCCGGGCTTGAGCCGTTTTAGCGCGCCGGGCATCGGGCGGCGCAACCCTGGCTTGCCGCCGATCAATTTGAATGTGCGCGTCGAAGCGCGCGATTCGGTCGTCATCCGCGACAAAGAGATCAATACCGTCGGTTCGGCGCTGCTGACCTTGAGCGGGCCGCTGACCGATCCTTCGATGGCGGGGCGCGTTTCCGCCGATGGCGGGACGGTGCGCTTTCGCGGCCAGCGTTACGAAGTCACGACGGCGACGCTTGATCTGTTGGGCGGCGGCGCGACGCCCGTGCTCAACCTGCGCGCCGAAGGCACGACCAGCGGTTATCGCGTGACCATCGGTTTTGTCGGGCCGGTGGATCAGCTCGATCTGACGCTGGCGTCTGAACCCACGCTGACGCGCGATGAAATCCTGACGCTGATTGCGACGGGACGCACGGAAAATCGTTCGATTGCAGGCGGCGGCAGCGGCAGTCTGCTTTATAGCGGCGTGGATGCGGCGGCGTCGTTGTTCTCCTCCGGCTTGACCAAAGATTTAGAACGGCAACTGGGCATCATTGGCATCAACCGTTTCCAGATTGATCCGGTCTTCCGGCCCAACACCAACCCGGCGGCGCGCGCGACCATCGGCGGCCAGTTGGCGCGCAGCCTCTATTACAGCTTCGCCACCGATCTCGCCTCCGAAGGCGACCGCACGGCGCTGGTCGAATACACGTTCTCAAATACGTTCTCGACGATTGCGACTTATACGCAGGGCGGCACGGCGTCACGTGGCATTAATGCCAACAACGATTTCGCCCTGGAAATTCGCGGGCGCAAACGCTTCTCGCTGGGGTTCAAGCCCGATACGCCGACGCTGGCGAATACCGACCCGAACGCCAATGCCAACGCGACCCCGCCACCTGCTGTACGGCCCAAATTGCCGCTGGCCAATGTCGCCGTGACGCCGCTGACCGGCGTGTCGCTGAGCCAGCGCACCTTGCGCGAATTGCTGCCGGTGATGACGCAGGGTTTCAGCCGTTCGCTGGCGCGCCTGGGCGAACGGCGCTTGCTGAATTACCTGCAAGAGAAGGGCTACTTTTTTGCCGACGTCAAAGCGCGTTGTGAACCTGTCAGTTGCGGCGGCGATGGCTTGCAACTGTTTTACGATGTCGAGGCGGGCGAACGTTACCGGCTCAGCGATGTGCGGTTTGAAGGCGTGACGGCTTCAAAGGTGGACGACATCGCCGCCGAATTGCAGTCGCAACCGGCCAATCTGTTGGCGAGCGTGCCGTTCGTCCGCAACCTGCCGCTGGTGGGCAGCTTGAAACGCGGCCTGACCAGCAATGAATTGATCCGTGGCGATGTCGAGACGCTCCGGCGCGTCTTGCTGGATCGCGGCTTCCGCGACGCGCGCGTCACGTCGCGTTACGCCGTCACCGAAGAGAATGGTTTGGTGCTGGTCTTCAACGTCGAAGAAGGCCCGCAATCGCGCGTGGCCGATGTGATCATCAAAGGCAACACGCTGATGACCGACGGCGATGTGCTTTTCACGGTGCCCATTGGCACGGACGACATCTTCTCGTTGACGCAGGCGGCGGCGGGCACGCAGCGCATCAAACAGCTTTACGCCCAGCAGGGCTATCTGGAAGCGAACGCCGAACTGGAAGTGATCGAACTGGCCCCGGATCGCGTGCGGCTGCAATACAACGTCACCGAAGGCACGCAGGCGCTCGTCTCCGAAGTTGAAGTCACCGGCACGACCAAAACCAAACTCAACTGGGTGCGCCGCTACTACGATTTCAAAACCGGCCAGGTGCTGACGCCGCAGCAGATTCGCAACACACAACGCGATCTTTACGCCACGGGCGCGTTCCGCGAAGTCGGCTTGCGCAGCGAATTGCTCGACCCCGTCACGGGCGCGCACCGCATCACACTGAATCTGACCGAAGCCAAACCGCTGCTGTTTGTTTATGGCGCGGGTTATTCGACCGACGACGGCGCGCGCGGCCTGATCGAACTGACCAACAACAACATCGCCGGCACGATGGATGCGCTGACCTTGCGGTTGCGCGCCAGCCGCCGCGAACAATTCTCGCAATTGCTCTTTACCGATCTGCGGCCCTTCGGCATGAAGCTGCCGACGACGGTTTCGGTCTTTTACAATCGCAACGGCGACTTGCGCCCATCCACCCGGCGGCGCGAGCAACTGGCCGATGGCACGGTGCAGGATGTGCCGGATGTTGCTTCGTTCGGCCTGCAACGTTTTGCTTTTTTTGTGCAAACCGAGCGCCGGCTGAATCAGCGAACTTCGCTGCGCTTCCGCTATAACTTCGAGCGCGCCAACCTGTTCAACTTCGAGCAGAACTTCCCTGAGACGGAAGTGACGCGCAATGAACGCGCGGTGCGCTTGGGCATCGCGTCCGTCGGCATTACGCGCGACACCCGCGACAATTTGTTGTTGCCGACCAAGGGCCAACTGTTCAGCGCCGATCACCAACTGGCCACGACGTTGCTAGGCGGCAACGAATCGTACAACAAGTTTTTCATCAATTATCAACGCTTCCACACGCTCGCGCGCGAGACGCCCGTGCTCAAGGATTCGACGCTGGCGGTGGCGGCGCGTCTGGGCGTGGCGTCAGTGTTCAAAGCTGCCGACCGCAACGGCGACGGTGTCATCAGTCTGTCAGAGCAACGCTTGCCGATCAGCGAGCGGTTCTTTTCGGGCGGCGCGACGACCTTGCGCGGGTTCAAATTCGAGACCGCCGGGCCGCAAGGCATTTTGGAACCGCGTCCGGGCACGCGTGATTTGCCAACGCTGGTGCCGTTGGGCGGCGATGCCGAAGTGCTCTTCAATTTTGAACTGCGCTACCCGTTGACGCAGCGGCTGCGGCTGGTGCCGTTTTATGATGTCGGCAACGTGTTCTATCAGGTCAAGGATATAAACTGGGCGCGCATGACAAACACGATAGGCGTCGGGTTGCATTTCAATACGCCGCTGGGGCCGATTGGGGTGGATTACGGCTTCCTGCTTGACCCGCCATCGTTCGTCACGGCGTCCGGTGCTATACTGCGGCAACCACGCGGAGCAATCCATATTCGATTCGGACAAACATTCTAGCGCTCCGGCTTGGCTCCGACTTGGAGGAGGTAGGAAAGATGGATGTGATGTTTTCTCCCGAAATAGAGAAAAAAGTCATGGCGACAGCGGCCCGGCAAGGCCTCGCCCCAGATGCCTATGTGCGTGAAGTAGTGCAAAAAGAATTGGCTGCTGTAAGCGTACCAACAGACCATGACGATGACTATGATCCGCAAGCGTTGATGCGGGCCGTCGCCGCCCTCAGCCAGCGCACGCCCGCGCAACTCGAAGCTGCGCAGGCCAGAGCCATCCGCGAGTTCAAGCCAAAAATTGAATTGCCCGCAGATGTTTCCCCGCTCGAAGTGCTGCCAGTCATTCGCGGCAACGAAACCGACGCGGAGGTCTGGCAAGCGTTGCGGGAGTTGAGTTGATGGCGACGCTCTTTTTGTTCGACACGAACCTGCTGGTACATCTGGTGCGCGGCGATGCGATGGGTGAAGAAATCAAAGCCGAGTACGCGCCTTTTACACGCGACCCCAAGCCGCTGATTTGCGTGGTGACGGATGGGGAATTGCGCTCCCTGGCATTACAATTTGGTTGGGGCGCACCCAAGCTGAACCAAATGGAATTTGTGCTGGGCTGTTTTGGCCGTGTTCCCATCGAACTGAGAGACGTTTTGGAAACCTATGCCGCGCTGGATGCCCATTCGAAATCGCAGGGCATCAAGATGGGCAAAAATGATTTATGGATTGCGGCGGCGGCCTACATCACCGGCACCAGGCTGGTAACGACGGATGATGATTTTGACCATCTCAATCCGACGCTGTTGTTGGTTGAACGGCGGCTGTATCGCCAAGTCAAATCATAGCTGCGGCCCCTGGTGTATACCGGGTGAGCGTCCATTCCAATTAACGATAGGAGAGCGTAATGACTAAGTTTTGCAATCAATGCGGAGCCGAGGTCGCCGAAGCGCAGAAGTTTTGCAATAAGTGCGGCACCCGGTTGTTGCCGACGACGCCCACCGAACCGCCGCCGGGGTATCAAGCCCAGGGCAGTGCGCCGCCGCAGTCGTCGCCACAGGCTACGTATCAATCGCCCCCGCCGCCCGCTTCTGCGGCCCAAATGCCATATCAAGCCGGTTATATGTCGCCTGCGCAACAGCAGTACGGCAATCCGGCAGGTGGCTTAGGGCTGACCTCGAATATCATCGGCGCGTTGTGTTATTTGGTCTCGCCCATCACGGCGATCATCTTCCTGGTCATTGATCCGTACAACAAAGACCGGTTCGTGCGCTTTCATGCGTGGCAATCCATCTTTTATGCCGTAGCCTGGGTGGCGTTAAAAATTGCGCTCGGCATCCTCTATTTCATCCTGCCGAATTTTCTGGTGGGCATGATGAGCGGCATCGTCGGGCTGGGCTTTTTCATCGGCTGGATTTGGCTGATGATTCAGGCCTATCAAAACAAACGCGAGAAATTGCCGGTCATCGGCGATCTGGCCGAACAACAGGCGCGCTGAGGTTGGCAGGCGCGGTTTCAAAGTTGGTTGTTATGTGGCGGAAAGCTGTAATCCTGAGTTGGTTGATGCTCTTGGCGCCGCTGGCGGTGTGGCCGCAAAGCGACGCGCCCAAATTACCGGAGGCGCTGAGCGAAACCGAGAGCCGCACGATCCTGAAAGAGCAGGGCGTCAAGGCGCACGTCGAAGCCGCGTTGCGGCTGGCGGAAAGCAAACTGGCCGAGGCGCAAAAGATCGTGCAGGCCGGCGGGTATGAACTCGCCGTCAAAAACTTGAATTTGTATGCCGCGCTGGTGAGTTACGGCGATGCTTACGCGCGCCGCCTGCCCGACCCCGAAATCAAAGAGCGCAACAAATGTTTGAAGGTGATCGAACAAAGCATCTTCAAACAACAACGCCCCTTTGAAGCCACGCGCCGCGAGTTGCCGTTCAACCTGCGCGAAGAGACCGACCCGCTGGTCGAAACGCTCAAACGCATCCGCCTGCGGGCGATTGACGATGTGTTGGGCGGTGGGAAGATGATTAAGTAGGGGCTGGAGACTAGGGACTAGGGACTAGGGACTAGGGACTAGCGCTTTGTCTAAAGATTTGGTGTTTCCTGTGCTCTCAACTTACGCACATCGAAAATGATATGTGTTGACGCTAGCCCCCTAGCCCCTAGCCCTTAACCCCTTCTCCCATGCTCAAAACCCTCGTTCTCAATCGCCGCACCAAAGTCATCCAGCCCGTCAGCGACCCCGAGGAAATCAGTGATCTGTGCGCCGAACACGAGAACGTTCTTTGGGTGGACGTGAGCGACCCGACCGGCAGTGATTTCGACGACCTTGCCAAAGAATTCGGCTTTCACCCGCTGGCCATTGAGGATTGCCGCTTTCCGCATCAGCGCCCCAAAGTCGAAGAGTATCCCGGTTATTACTTCGTCGTGTTGTATGAAGCCGAGTTGAATGAAAGCGGCCAGCTCGAGTTGCGCGAATTGAATTTGTTCCTGGGCGCCAACTATCTCGTGACCGTGCACAGTCAGCCCGTGCGCGCCATCGCGCAGGCTGAAAAACTCTGGCGGCACTGGCTGGACATCGCCGAGCAGGGCACTGGCTTGCTGACCTATTTGCTGCTGGACGCCATCGTGGACGAATACATGGCCTTGCTCGACCAGCAGGCCGACCGCATCGAGGACATCGAAGAGACGATCTTCGGCGAATTCCAGCCCGAGGCTTTGCAGGAAATTTTCCGGCTCAAAAAACAGTTGCTCTATCTGCGGCGCAGCGTGGCCCCGTTGCGCGAGGTGTTCAATACGCTGCTACGGCGTGAACAGGCGCTCTTTGCGCGCGAGACGCTGGTTTACTTTCAGGATGTCTTTGATCATCTGGTGCGCGTGACTGAAATGATTGATACGTTGCGCGACACGCTGAGCGCGGCGGTCGAGGCGTATCTGTCGGTGTCGGGCCATCGCATGAATATGATCATGAAACGGCTGACTTCGATCTCGACGATTCTGATGTCGGTCACGCTGATCGCCGGTATATACGGGATGAATTTTTCGTTTATGCCTGAGTTGGGCTGGCGTTATGGCTACGTCGGCGCGCTGGCGGTCATGCTGTTGCTGGCGCTGGTGCTGTACGTTTACTTCCGCAAAATCAAATGGCTGTGAAAAAAGGCGGCGCAAAAAACAAACGGCGGTTGGCGCCTGCGGTGCGTGCCAAGACCCAGCGGCTACGTGCACAGCGCGCCGCTTCACCGCAGGCGCCGCACGCTGATCCCGCAACGGCGGGGCCGCGCAAGCCAGGCTCTGCTTTCCCCTTTGCCGACGAGGTGGTCGCTGACACGGCCGGTGAGCAACAGAGCAAATTGCCTTCGGTGATGTTGGTGATCACGATCTTGGCCGTGCTCTACCTTGGGTTTCTGACTTGGCAGGTCGCGCAGATGCCAGCGCGCTAAGGCTTGGTTCAAAAACTAGATCGGTTCTCACTTCAGTTGACGGGAAAAGAGCCGCGCCGCGAGACGGTACCGCGCGCGTGAGCAAGCGGAGCCTGTGCGATTCGGCCAAGGGCGTCAGCTTGACGCGCCGCTTGCGCACGCGCGCGGTACCGTCCCGGTGTTCCGTAAACGCAACTGCAAGCCGCTTTAAGTTGTTCATTGTTCATTGCCCGACAGCGACTTCCGCAATGACAAATGAACAATGCGACCCAGGCCGCTTGTCAAAACGGCGTGTTGCAAGCGGCGCTGGTTTGTCGGTGTGCCCCAAAGTCAACCCGTCAAATCAACCTGAGGTTGTGCTAGCGAAATGGCTCCACCCGCATAATGTCGCTATTGGAAGGATTCATGCGCACGACGAGCAGATGCCTTAAATCAGGCGCGAGCGAGAACGGCCCGCTGCCCACCGGGGCGAGCGGTTCGGGATATTTGATGATGAGGCGGTCGGCTTCGCCCGGCGGCGCGTTGAAGCGGTGAAAGTAAATGGCCTGCGCGTCAAAGGAAGTTTTGTCACTGCCGAGGTAGTAAATGCCTGCGGGCGTCAGCGCCCAACAACTCGTGCAGGCGGGCAGAATGCCATCCACCGCGCGCGCCAATTCACCGGTGTCAGTGCGCGCTTGCCAGAGCACGGTGTCGTTCACATCGCGCATGAAATAGAGCAGCTTGCCGTCTTGCGCTAAACCGAGTGAGAAACCGCCGGTCTTGACGACTTCGATAGGCGTGCCGCCCGTGACCGGCAGTTTGAAAATCTGTTTGGTCGTCCCGGCATAAAGCCACGCGCCATCGGGAGCAAAGACTGGATGTACCCCGTTGATACCGAGCGGATGTGTTTCCCAACGTCCCGGTGTCAGTTCGCGTGTCAGGTAAAGTTCGCCCGACTTGGAATTGTGAAACGCGATTTGGCGGCCATCGGGCGACCAATGGCCGACGGACGGGTAAACCGCGCTTTGAGTAATCTGCATGGCGTTGTTGCCGTCCGCGTCGCTAACCCATAAATGTTCTTCGCCGTTGCGGTCAGAGCGAAAGCAGATGCGCTGGCCGTCCGGCGCATATTGCGGCGAGGCATCCTGCGCCGAAGACGCCAGCAAACGTTGCCAGCTTTTTTCCTGCAAATCCAAGCGCCAGATATTGCGATCCTGCTGTTGCACCGAATAGGCCAGGCGCGGCGCTTTGCGGGCCAGCGAAAGTTCAATCGGGAAGGCACCGAAAATCTCGATGCGCTCCGGGTCTGTGTTGGCTGTCCCGGCCTTGATATGCAACCGCCAGAGCCGGAATTCGCCGCTGCGATCCGACGCGAAGACGAGGCCACTGCCATCACCCAGCCAGGCATGGCTGCTGATTTGTTTATTGGCCGCCGTGAGCGGGCGCGCTTCGCCGCCAGTCACGGGGATCAGGTAAAGTTCCTGATGCGCCCGTTGCATGTGCCGTATGAAGGTGATGGCCTGGCCGTCGGGCGCGAAGCGCGGATCCAAATCGCCGCCGACCATTTCCGTGGGATTGGTCAAGCGCTTCCGTTCGCCCGTCGCCAGGTTGACCAGAAACAGGCCATTCGGTTTATCGGTCGAGGCCGCATGCGAAACGACCAGCCATTGCCCATCGGGCGACCAATCCAACAGGCGGAATGGCGACCCGTAATTGGGCGGCGTGAATTGCGTGACCAGGCGTACTGTGGCGACTTCCGCCGCGCTGCGCAAATTCGTGACGAGCACTTCGGTGGCGGCTTTGCCGATGCGCAAATAGGCCAGCGCCTGGCCGTCGGGCGACCAGACCGGGCTGCTGTAATGGCCGGCGGCTTTGGCGATGGGCAACGCCGTACTGATGCCATCCGTTTGCACCAACAACTCCGGCGTCTGGCCGTCTTCCTGCTCCCACAAAAACGCGACTTGCTTGCCGTCGGGTGAAAGCGCGGGCTGTGACTCTTTGCCGGGCAAACTGGTCAGCGATGTCACGCGAAAGACTGCGGCGGCTTCGCGCGGTTGACGCGGCCAGAAATACCAGGCGAGCAGGAACAAAGCGAAAGGCAGCAACAGCCAGATGCCGCGCAATACCAAGGCACGATTTCTTTTGGGAGTTGCAAGCAGGTTGACGGGCGCCGCCGCCAGGGCGGGCGTTCCATTGGCGGGTTGCTCAAGCGCCGTTGCGGGTAAGAGCGCTTCCCCCGCCACAGGCCCCGCCACAGACTCCGCCACAAACATGGATTTGGCAAAGCTGTGCCCATTGCCAGCGGCTGGCTGTGTTTCATCCAGTTCAACCGGGCCGACCAAACGATAGCCGCGCCCGGGAAAGGTTTCGATATACGCGGCTGTCCCGCGTTCGGCGGCCAGGGCGCGGCGCACCATCGCAATGTTCTGGGTCAGGTTGGCTTCTTCGACGACGCGGTCAGGCCAGATCGCTTTTAACAACTCTTCTTTGGACACGACCTGGCCGGCATTTTCGGTCAACACCAACAAGGTCTCGACGGCTTTGCGGGTGATGGTCACGGGCTGACCGTCGCGCAACAACACTTTGGCTGTGGCATCAAGACAAAAGGCGTCAAATCTGTAAAGTCGGTGTGGATTCAAGAGCTTACTCTGCGATTTTAGATTTCTTTGGGAAAGATTTCAGACGCGACTTACGGCTAAAATTCAGCGTCAGCATACTAATGCCAGCCTGCCAACCCGGCAAGACGGATAGGCAATACCGGATTGTCTGCCAAAAAAGGCGCGGCCAGATGCACGGCTATAGATTTCAAGAAAATGTTTCTTGCTGTAAATAATTCGAGGCTGGAAAGGGAACCAACGTTCAGAGCTCACGCTTCAGCGTGCCTGCTGGTTGCCATTCACACGCTGAAGCGTGAACTCTGAACTCCAGATGTGTATCGGATGTCTGTCAGGCGCCGCTCCCGTAGTGTCACAGTGAGGCTGCGCTTCAATTTGCTTTTGGGCCTTTTGAGCCAGGCCGGGCGGGTGTCTTTTGAGAAGGCGCATTTTGTTCGTAGGGCATCTGCTTCAATTCAAGCTGGGGTTCGTAAGCCGCCAGGGTGGGAATCCAAACCTCGAATTTGCCGCGCGCTTCGTTGGCGTAACGCTCGCCGAGAAAGATCGGTTGCAGGGCCAGCTTGATGCGGTTCTTGAGCAGGACGCGCTGGATTTGCATGCGGATGGTGTCGGCGGTCTTTTGATCTTCGACATAAAAATAGCGCACATCGCCGACGGTGCGGGCATTCGGGATGGTTTGCACTTTTTCGATCACGAAGCGTTTGCCCAGGGCTGCGGTAATCGGGGGCGTGAAGCGTTTGGCGTCCTCATCGTTTTGAAAATGTAGGAAGACGCGATTGGTCACAACTGGCGTGACTTCCACCGCACCCAGGCGGCGCAATTCCTGCTTGGCAATCTGGCTCTTGTTGGGGTCGAGTGGCAATTCGGCGGACTTGCGGTAATCGGCAACGGCGCGCGCACGGTCGCTGCGCAATTGGGCGAGTTGGGCGCTGTTGAAATAGGCCTCGCCGTAATCAACTTTGAGTTGAACGGCGCGGTCGAAATCGTTTTGCGCCTGATCGAATTGTTTGAGTTGCACCCGCGCGCTGCCCCGGCTGTTATACGCCTCGGCCAAGCGCGCATCGCTTTCGATGGCTTTGTTATAACTGGCCTGCGCCGCCTCAAATTGTTTGAGCGCGACCTGGGCATTGCCCAGGCTGAGATAGACCTGGGCCTGAGCCGAAGCCGTACCCGCACCTTTCGCCAAAGCTTGTTGATAATCGCGGATGGCAGCTTCGTAATTGCCCAGTCCTTGCTCGGCGTTCGCGCGCGTGAAATAGGCGGCGGCGAGTTGCGGCGTGGCGTCCAGGGCTTTGCTGGCGAAATCAATGGCCGCTTTGTAATCTTCGAGCGCCGCTTTGGCGTCACTGTTTTTCTTGCCGTTTTCGTAATAGCCCTGCGCTTTGAGTTGATTGGACTTGGCCTCTTCCTCTTTCGTATGGGGCTGCACGGTAGTGCCTGAGTTCGGATCAACAGGCGATGCGGTGCGGGTGCGCAGCAGACTGTAAACGCCGATGAAGCCGAGCAGCACCACCGCCGCCAATACCAGCAGGCCCCAGCCGATACGGCGCTTGCTAACTGTTTCTGCATACGCCTGCGAGGTGCGCAGTTGGGCTTGCATCTGCTGTTGCTGCTGCATCTGGGCGGCGCTGATTTGAATGTAATCGCTCTCGGCCTGATTCAGATCGGCGGCGCGTTTGGTTTGCCAGCTTTGCGCAACCTCCAGCAACGCGCCGCTCAACAGCGCGCCCTGATCGCGTTGCGTGCGTTCCCAGGCGGCCATGCTGGTACGCAGGAATTGCCGCCAGAACAAAAAGTCGTAATCGTCTTTGAGCCATTGGCCCAGCCGCGTCCAACCCTTCACGGCTTTTTCGTCGGCGAGTTGCACAGTCGCGTCGTTGCTGCGGGCTTCGCCCGTGATATTGACGATGCGGGCGGCAGCCAGCTTCTCGATGATTTGCCGCTCGTCGCCGAATTCATCCAGGCGCAACCGATTGCGTGTGTATTCGCCTTCCTGATTGGGCGGGGTCAACCGCACCAGGCGTTTCAACACGCGCGCGGCCAGGTCTTGCTCGCTCGGCGCAAAGACGCTGAACGCGATTTCCATGCGATTGTCTACTTCCACCAACGGCAAGCGGTCGCCGAAGAGCTTGGCCATCTCCGGTTCCAGTTTGTGCCAGATGGCCTGATTGCTTTCGCCGCGCGCGAGCAGGCCCAGATGCAGCGAAATCTTTTTATAGGCATCTTCCAACTCTTCGGCGCGGTCAGTCCGGGATTCTTTGGTTTGATTGGCGCTCTTGATGGCGAGCTTTTCGGCGTAGGCATATTTGGGCACGTAGGGGATGCGCAATTCCCAAAAATTCGTTTCCAGATTGTGAAAGGGCGCGGGCGTAAACGGATCGAGGTGTTGGCGGAAAAGCTGCTCGAAGGCATTGCGGTCGGCCAGTTCGCTGATGTCTATGCGCGTCGGCACGATCACCATATCGAGCGGGCGCTGGCGATGCTTGATGATTTCGGGCCGGGTAAAGGAGCGCGTCATCTCTTCGACGCCGCGCAGGTTTTGCGCATTGGGCACGCAGAACGACACTACGACATCGGCCATCTGCCGCGTGCAGACGCCGCCCATTTCGGTGACGCCCGTGCGGCTGTCAATCAACACAATGTCAATCCGGTTTTGCGTCAGCAACTGGCGGCGTAACCAATCGAAATAAAGTTCGCCTTGAAAGTCGGCATAAAAATCCGACCAGTCGAAAGTTTGCACGGCCTGGGCGTAAGCGGAAAACCGATCCTTGGCGCGCAAGCCGGCGGGCAACAGCCACAAGGCTCCCGCGCGCCCATCCGCAGCACTGCCGAGCGGGTGAATCGGATAGAGCGCCGTTGTGAGCGGCGTTAGATTTTCTTCGAGCATTTGCAGCGCTGCCACTTGCTCGGCGGACGTATACGCGCCGCTTTCCGCTTTCGGCCAGGGCAGGCGGGAGAACTGGCGTTTATAGGCGACCAGCAGATCAATCAGTCCCAGTTGTGACTGAATCAGTTCCAGGTTCGCGGCGTCTTCCGTCCGGCTGTAGAAATAGTTTTCCAGCCCCGGCGCTTCCAAATCCCAATCAATCATCACCACGCGCAGCCCCTGCAAATAAAACCATTCGGCCACGTTGGCAAGCGCCATCGAACGCCCGACGCCGCCTTTGTATGAATAGAAGGTGAAGATCATTGTTGTTGCCTTGGGTATGTGTCAGTAGCCCGCGCGTGAGCAAGGGCTCGACTGGCGCAGAAAAGCCCTTGCTCACGCGCGGCCTACTGACACCTTTCACGCTGCCGCAAACACAAACATTGTGATGCGAGTCATTGCTGCAAAAACGGACTGCGCGCCTGCGGTTGTTGCGCCTGGAGCCGGCTGACAAACTGGCCCAGGTTCAAACAGAACAGGCGTTTGATATTTTGATCGTCGCTCAGATTCAACCCCAAATTTGAATACGAACCGGACGGGAAAATCGGCGGATCGTAGTATTCGTTGATAAATTCCAGCGAGAAGCTTTGCAGCGTGCGGCACATCTCATCCAACAGCTCAGGGGTTTTGAAAGGTGCCAGCATCATCACGACCACTTTTTCGTTTTTGAAGCACTCGTCCAGATCGCGCAAGCGTTTGCTGACCAGATTGTGGTAGAGCGACAGCGGATCAATGACCAGTACTGACGGTGTATCCGTCGCCAGCAATTTGGCGCGTTCCTGATTGACGATATTGCGATCCGTCCAAAACGCGGGATCGAGTGGTTCCAGCCGAAACTGGCGCGGCGTCTGTTTCTGGCGCGCGGCCACGTCCGCCAGCCGTTGATTGATGGCGTCACACTGGCGGTTCAGAATGTTCTCAATGGATTCCGATCCGCGAAACGGTTTCCAATCCAGGCGGCGCGGGCCATAAAACTGCCGCAACTCATTGCGATCAGCAATGCCGATCTTGGTTAGCAACTGGCTCAAGGAAGGCAAGTCAGGCAAGTCCTCTTGCAACTTGTCTATTTCGTCGGCAGTCACGGCCAGCACCGCCAGCGTGATCGGAATCGCCGGGTCGTCCTTTTTGACGCCCACGGCGATTTCATTGACGATCTTTTGCCACAAGTCTTTGTTCACGTTTTCAACGCCCGCGCGATAGGCATCGGCGTCTTTCAACTCGGTGATCGCCTGCAAGCCGGTCAACGCCTTGTTTTGCCCTTCCAGCGTGAGCGAGATCAAGCGGCGTTGCTCGGATTGATCGGGCGGCGCCGAGAGCAGATAGGTGTTGAAGGTCGCGATTTCGAGCGAGACCCAATCTGAACCTTTCGCGTTTTCAGACCAGAGCACAACCAGATGCCGCGCCTCGCGCAAGGCCATCGCCAACTGCCTGTCCCAGGGTTTGCCCGCCTCTAGATCGCGGTCATCAAAAAAGGTCTTGATGCCTTTGGCCTGCAACGACTGGTTGAGCTTCGCCGCCCAGGGCCGATCCAGGCTGCTGTACGAAATAAATATGTCACGCTGAAAATTCGGGTTCGCCATATTCAAATCCCTTTCCAATTTTTCGTGAGGGAGCTACGGTAGGGCCTGTATTACTGCCTTGGGGCCAATGGCTGGTAAGCTTAAAAACAACTGGCATTATCTCACCAATGGTCGCGAATGATCGCTGATGGCCTGAATGCAGCGCGAACTTAGCGGAAAAGAGCATTCTTTGCAATGCTTCAATAGACGGGGTGCGCGTCAAAGTCTTTGCACATTGGCAAGCCGGGCGGCTGTGGTGCGCGTGGCGCAACCTGCCGAGGTTGCGCGGCTTCACCAGTTGCGCATTGAAGGCACGTGGAGCAATGAATCGCTCTGCTGATAAAGCTGCGCTGCCGAGGTTGCACGGTGTCGCAGCCACGGCCAAGGCTTTACTTGCGACACGGCGCAACCTCGGCAGGTTGCGCCACGCGCGCTGAAACGTTCGGTTCCGCCCGCGCAAAACTTTGACGCATACCTGGCAGAAGCGAAATTGGGGTCATCATTCGTCGCGTGTTGCGCTAGAATGCGCGCACCGCTTTCAACCCGACAAACATCAACGTCAACAGGAGCAACCATGATCGAACGACGAACCATTCTCAAAGGCGCCGGGGCGGCGCTCACCACTTCGCTTTTTACCGGGCGCGTCAAAGGCGCGAACGACCGCCTCGCCACTGGGCATATCGGCATCGGCGCGATGGGTTCCAGCAATCTGGGCTTCGCGCTGCGCTTGCCGGATGTCGAACCGACCGCGGTTTGCGATGTGTATCAACCGCATCTGGACAGAGCCGTCGCCGCCGCCACCAAAGCAGGCAAGACGGTCAAACCCATCAAAGACTTTCGCGAAATCCTGGCCGACAAATCCATTGATGCCGTCTGCATTTCGACGCCCGATCACTGGCACGCTTACATGGCCGTCGAAGCCTGCAAGGCGGGCAAAGATGTTTATGTCGAAAAACCGGCTTCGGTCTATGTCGAAGAAGGGCGCAAGATGGTGCAGGCCGCGCGCAAATATAACCGTGTCGTGCAGGCAGGCACGATGCAACGTTCCGGCGGCTATTTCCAAAAAGCGGCTGAACTCGTCAAGAGCGGCATGCTCGGCGACGTGACGTTCGTTCACACGTGGCAAAGCGGAGCCGTCAAAAAACAAGGCTGGGGCAGACCTGCTGACGGGCCAGTGCCTGCGGGTTTGGATTGGGAGATGTGGCTGGGCCCCGCGCCCAAAGTGCCGTTCAACCTCAACCGCTGGGGCGTAGGCGTCACGACCTTCCCGACCTTCCGTTATTTTTGGGATTACGCGGGCGGCGCGATGACCGATTGGGGCGTACACCTGATTGACCCCGTGCATCAATGCTTTGGCGAAGCGATGCCGACGACGATTTCGACACAGGGCGGCAAGTTTTATGTAGACGACAACACCGACACGCCTGACACGATGGTGGCGACATTCACCTATCCGAAATTCATGCTGACCTATGAAAGCCGCACGGCGAATCCGATGCCGATGTTCGGCGGTCAAGGCGCGGGCACTTCCATTCACGGGACGGAAGCCACCGTCATCGTCACGCGCGGCGGTTGTTGGCTGGTGCCGAATCGAGGCTCAAAAGTCGAAGCGCAAACTTATGAGAACGACAATGTGATGCGCGACCTGAACATTCCGCACTGGAAGAACTTCATCGCCTGCATCAAGTCGCGCGAGAAACCGACCAGCGACATCGAAACCTGTGTGCGCTCTTCAACAACCTGCCTGCTCGCCAACCTCTCGATGCGCCATAAGACCATGCTCGAATGGGACGAAACGAACTGGACGGTCAAGCAGGGTAACGTCAGGCCTTTCCTGAAAGCGAAGTATCGTTCGCCGTGGAAGCTGGAAGTTTAAGAGCGCGTATGAAAAGCCCTGAAGGGGCTTAATTCAATCGCCGTGGGCAACGCCCCCGATAGCGACAGCATTTTTCTCAACCCTGAAAGGGTTGCACGATGAGGGCCGGTACGACCCCTTACAGGGTCGAAATTGGTTCAGTCGCCTATTGAATTAAGCCCTTTCAGGGCTTCCTGCGGCACTTTTCAGAAATGCTTTGAAGACGGCGAACTCGGCCCGTTCGCTTTGTTGTTTTTTGCGCCTCTGGCGCAAAGAGAAAAGTTTTGGGTAATGACAAGGTTTTTTAGCGCGACCAAACGGGCTGGCAGGAACTCTGAATGGAAGCTCGGCGCGGCTGTCAGCGTCAAACCCGCTCGCGCATCCACATGGCAGGCAGCGTCTTCAAGATGATTTTGAGGTCGAGCCAGGGCGACCAGTTTTCAATGTAGAAAATATCCAGTTGCACCATTTGTTCGAACGATAATTGATAGCGCCCGCTGACTTGCCACAGCCCGGTTAGACCTGGTTTGACGTCCAAGCGTTTGCGATGCCACGGCTCATAACATTCCACCTCGTATTGCAGCGGCGGACGCGGCCCCACCAGTGACATTTCGCCTCTGAAGACATTGAGGAATTGCGGCAACTCGTCCAGGCTCGTCCAGCGCAACCAGCGCCCGCTGCGGGTGAGTCTGCCTTCACTGATAAACTTATAGTGCGGCTTTTCGCCCGTGCCCAGATTGGCTTCGCCCTGCTTTTTGATCAGCCGGAACATGTATTCACGATGTTCCGCGTCGGGCTGTTGCGCCTCGTTCATCGAACGGAATTTGTAGAGCAAAAAGATGTGCCCATCCATTCCCACGCGCTCTTGCCGGTAGAGCAGCGAGCCGTGCGAGTCCAGTTTGATCGCCAGCATAATCAACAGCCACAACGGCGCGGTCAGCAAAAGCACCAATGAACTGATGACCACATCCACCGTGCGTTTCAGAAAGCGCGCGGGGCCGGACAGCGGCTCTTCGAACAAGCGCACCATCGGCACATTGCCGAGTTGTTCGACGTAGGTTTTGCGCGGAATGCAATTGAGCAGGTTCGGCACAATGCGGAAGTGGATGCGGTTGCCGCGTCCGCATTTCACCATCGTTTCAAACAGTAACTGCGGCGGCACCGCCGGATCGGTGATCAAGACTTCCTGAATGCGATAGCCGCGAATCAGCCGGTGCATCTCGTCATACCGGCCCAGCGTCGGCCATTGCCGCAACGCCTCGCTCTCAGGCGGATTGCCATCCACCGTAACCAGCCCGACGACGCGCCGCCCCACACGCGGATCGTGCGCGATCTCATTCACGCACATCTCGGCCACGCCATTCGCGCCCAAAATCAGAATCGGAATCACATTGCGATGGCGGCGGCGATAGAACGTTTGCAACAGCCGCAGACCCGCGCGATAGCCCAGAAAGGCGACCAGGCTCAACAGGTAATACAGCACGAAGACCGAACGCGAATAGGAATAATCGGCATAAGCAAAGCCGCCGCGATAAAAGAAGGCGACCACCGTCACCAGCAGCGCCCCGATGGAATTGGCTTTGAAGATATTGATGAAATCGTCGCTGTAGGAAAATTCGCCCCGCACCCGATACAGCCCGCGATAGGAAAAGCAGGCGATTTGAATCAGCGGCACGAAATACAACACGCTCACATAGGGCCAGAATTCATAGTTGAATTGATAGGGCAGCCAGTGCAGCAGCGGGTCTTTAGCTTCGATAAAGACCGTCTTGTCGGGATGGCGCAACCAGAGCGCCAGCACGAAGAGGGAACTCGCCAGCAGCGCATCAAAAATCGTCACCCCCACCGTGATCAGGTTGATGCTGTGATCGCTGAGTGGCAACAAGCGCCACGGCGCACGTGGTTGCACCAATTCCTCCGGGACAGCAATCATTCGATTGGATTCGCGCGGTGAGACAGCCATGTGCTTACTACTGGGTTCTACCAACTGGGAAATCGGTTAAGGAACGCAAGTGATGGTATGAGAAACACGCCGGAAAAAGCAAAGGGGAGTGGTCAGTGGTCAGTGGTCAGTGGTCAGTGGTCAGTAGATTGTCGTTGTGCAGTTAAGCAGACCGTCACGAAAACATGACCCAGAAAGAAAACGGAGAATGAATTCACCTACTGACTACTGACTACTGACTACTTCTCCTCCCGCAATTCGCGCCGCAGGATTTTGCCGACGGCGCTTTTCGGCAGCGCGTCCCTGAATTCAATGTGTGTGGGTAGTTTGTATTTGGCGAGCCGTTCGCGGCAGAACGCCTGTAACTCTTCGGCGCTGACGGTCGCGCCGTCTTTGGACACGATGAACGCCTTGACCGCTTCGCCGCGATATTGATCAGGCACGCCGATGACGGCGCATTCCTTGACCCCGGCGTGCATAAACAACACGTCTTCGATCTCGTTCGGATACACGTTGTAACCGCTGACTAAGATCATGTCTTTCTTGCGTTGGACGATATAAAAATAGCCGTCCTCATCCATGCGCGCCACATCGCCGGTATACAGCCAGCCGTCGCGCAAAACGTCAGCCGTCTCGGCGGGCTTGTTCCAATACCCCTTCATGATTTGCGGCCCGCGAATGCACAATTCGCCCGTTTCGCCCAGGGGAACTTCGGTCGTGCCGTTTTCCAGATCAACGATCTTCATTTCAGTGTTCGGCACAGGCAAGCCGATGCTGCCGGGTTTGCGGTTGGCGAGCATCGCGGTCGAAGTGCCCAGCGCCGAGGTTTCGGTCATGCCCCAGCCTTCAAACAAGGCCGCGCCGCTCATCGCTTCAAAACGTTCGATCACTTCGACCGGGCAGGGCGCCGAGCCGCTGTTTAACCGGCGAATCGCCCCGAGTTTGCTGTGCACCGCTTCGGGGTGATTGAGCAGCGAGATGAACAGCGTCGGCACACCAGGAAAGAAACTCGGTTCGTAGGTGTTGACCGCCGCCAGCAACATGTTCACGTCATATTTCGGAATCAGGATTTGCAAAGCGCCGGCAAAGGTTCCGTAAACCAGCCCGACGACCAAGCCATAAACGTGGAAGAAGGGAATCACGAGCAAAAACTTTTCGTGGCCGCGCGTTGTATATTCCCGGCTCCAAACGTGGCACTGCACGCAGGGGGCAAACAGGTTGTAATGCGTCAGCATCGCGCCTTTGGGCGTGCCCGTCGTGCCACCGGTGTAAACCAGCGCGGCCACATCTTCTTCGGCATTGATTTCGACGCTGGGCAGCTCCGGCTTTTCGATCCCCGCAAGCAGGGCCGAAAACGACAGCGTGCCTTCCGGCGCGGCGGGCGCATGGCGCTGATCCTGGCCGTAGGCTTGCACGCTGGTCGTAATGATCTGTTCGATGCTGGTGTTCGCCTTGATGCCCAGGCTGATGGGTGACAGCGCGTCCAGCGTAATCATCAAACGCATCCCGGAATCTTTGGCGACGAGTTCAACCTCGCGCGGCGTATAAATCGGATTGACGTTCGCCACAATCGCGCCCAGCCGCACGATGGCGAAGAAGCTGATGACGTATTGCGGGCAATTGGGCAGCATGACGCCCACGCGGTCGCCCTTGCGAATGCCCAACCGCGCCAGTGCCGTGGCCAGTTTTTCGGCCTGCGCCTTGATGTCTTTGTAAGTCAGTTGCGCGCCCAAAAACGCCGTCGCGGGCCGCTCGCCGTAATGGCTGGCGGCGATGTTCAGCGCTTGGTAGACGGACTGGCGCGGATAGCTCAACTCGGCGGGAACCCAATAATCATAATGCTTCAACCACGGTTTCTGTGCGTAGGGCGATGGATTGGTGCTCATAGAATTGATCTGTCTCTCGGATTGAACTGGCACAGAACCGTGAGCGGGAGAGCGGGGATTGGCGCAAGCAGCTTGAACTGTAAGCCAACCCCGCGCGGTTCTGTTTCAAAGCGTGCGTGAGGATACCAGACTCCGGCGCTTCGTGCGAAGCTCATTTGAACCAGCGCAAATAATCCGGCAGAGAATGCAATTGGTCTACGTGATCGGGCGCGGAATTGCCCGCGAAGCCGATCAAGTGAAACTGGCCCGCGCGCACTTCGCTCAATAGTTGCGTACCCATTGGCCCCCACTTCACCACCGCTCGCCGGTTCAGCCCGAGTTGCGCGAGCAGCCAATCCGTCGTCTCGGTCGTGCTGGCAAAGGTGCCGGGGAAGATTTCGGAATGCGTGACGATCATTTGCTTGCGGCCCGCCACGGCATCCCGCGCGAATTGCAAAAAGATTTCCAGCCCAACGGTTTCCAGCTTCGATTCCTGCGGGCCAGGTTTCCCTTCAACGTAGCCCGTGTGCAAGCCGTCAATCAGCAAGACGCGCTCAACGCGGGCGTAATGCTCCGGCGTTTTCAGAATTTCGCGCACTGCACCGTACCCCGCGCTCCAGGCCGTCAACGTCAGCGGCGCAAACTTGACGCCAGCCTTATGTTCAGCTTCATTCAACAAGCGCGTCAGCAATTGCGGATCGCTGAACGGCTTGGCATACGCGCCTGAACCGGAACCGATTTGAATCGAGAGCACCGCCGTCTTGCCTAAGCGCGCGGCGGCCACTTCAGGCAGCCAAGTGCCCCCGTGAAAGTGTATGAAGAGGGGTGTCTGCGGTTTGAGTGTCAGTTTGGCCGGGATAAAAAGCGTGCCCAATTCCAGTTTCTCGCGCCGTCCGGCGGGCGTTTCTTGTGGCAACCGCGGATGCGCCCGCGTGTGTTCGACCATCGGCGAAGGGTTTTGCGCTTGTTGTCCATAGGCCGCCAGCGCCACGCAGAGCGTGAACAAGCTGGTTGTTAGGTTGGTGATAAGACTACGCAAGCGACAGTACTCCGCACGCTTCAAATCAGGCGTGCGATTTTGCAGTTCAGTGGATGGGAGATGCCGTGCGCTGGGACGGTACCGCGCGCGTGAGCAAGCGGAGACTGCACAGTTGTGCCGGTGTGCCGTACTTGACGCGCCGTTTGCTCACGCGCGCGGTACCGTCCCGGCGCGCCCTACCGTGCACGCAGTTGAAAACCGCTTTAAGGTGTTTCCTGCCACGGCAACCGCGTGTCGGCGGCGCCGAAGTCGAGCACGCGCAAATCGAGTTCAGGCGTCGTATGCAAGACACGGTAGCGTTTCTCGGCGGGCTTCAGCGGTTCCTGTTTGTAATAGGAGGTTTGCAACCAGTAGCGCACGCCGAGCCGTTTCCAGAGTTCCCAGTTGCGGGCCGGTTCGAGCGAGCCAATGGTTTTGCGCCCGGTGTAGAGCGCGACCATGCCGGGATTTTGCGTGGCGATCAC
Organism: Acidobacteriota bacterium; assembly: GCA_016196035.1. Lineage (NCBI taxonomy): Bacteria > Pseudomonadati > Acidobacteriota > Acidobacteriota bacterium. The sequence continues at coordinate 119,744 of JACPYM010000095.1, forward strand.
CTCATTCGTCGGCAAATTGTCACCGGCCCATTTGATCAAGGCTTCGTTCTCGTCAAAGATGCGCAGCCACTGCGCGCGGTTGGGGCCGGTGCGGTGAACGGCAACAATGTGCGTCACCGTGCCATACAGATTGAGCGCCAATAGCACAGCCAACACGCCATACGCGAGCTTCAATGGCGCGAGCCGCAACTGCGCCACCTTCCGCCATACACTCTCACACCCCAGCAACAGGTAATAGGCCATCCACGGTAACAGCGGCAGCAAAAAGCGGATTGGTGGGAACGGCCAGGCCAGTGTGACCAGCAGCGTCAGCGGGACCGCCAGTTCGGCCAGGGTCAAACGCGCCCGCCACGCCAAGACGAAGCCCAGACCGGCCAGCAGGCTCAAAAGGTATGACAAGGCCGAAGTAAAGAATGTGCTCTTGAGCCGCCAATCCCCAATCACCAGCGCGCGAAACAGCGGATCAACAAACAGCGCCCCTACGTCGTAATCCAAGATGTGCGCGCCATTCTCGAACATCCGTCCGGGAATATCTTCGAGTGAGAGGATGCCCTGATTCGGATAGCCCGCGCGGCGATGCCAGAAGGATTCACTGTAGCGGTAAACAATGTAGTTGTTTTGCTCGGCCTTCTGCTCCGGCGTGACGGCATTGCGTCCCGTATAGAGCATCCACGGTCCAAGCAGGAGCGCCGAAGTGAGCGCGAAGACCGCCAGGGGACGCCACCGGCGCTCTTTGGTCAGATAAAGCACCGTCGCGAGCAAGACTGCTATTGACGCGGCGCGCGTCAAAAACATCGCCGCGCCCAAGACCGCCGCCGCCCCGGCCCAGCGCAACGCGTCCGCCTCCTGTTTGGCGCTGACGCACCGTTCAACAGCCAACACCGTCAGCACTTGCCAAAACATAAAGACACACTCCGACATCGTCGTCGAAGTCGCCAAGAAAACCAGCGCCGGATTCAACACCACCACACTCGCCAGCCCCAGCGCTACCAGCGGAGCCACCACGCGGACGCGCCGGAAATAGACATACACCGCACCGCCCAGGCCGAACATCGCCAGACAGGAAACTGCCTTGAGGAAAAGCAGGTTTTGTGGAAATTGCGGCACGAGCCGGAACACCAGCGAGAGCAGGAACGGGTAACCGGGCGGATAGAAGGGCAAAATTCCGGGCGAAGGCGAATTGGTCAGCCGGTAGCCATGCCCCGTCGCCAGCGCCTGACCCAGCAAGACATACCAGGCGTCATCCACGTATACCCCGACCGTGCGGTCAAGCCGCAGCGCATAGATAAGCAGCACAAACACAACCAGCAAGACGGCATACAGGCGCAATCGGCGCGTGCCTGGGTGGGGTTCAGCGCCAGTTTCGTCCGCCGTCTGGTGCAACAGCAACGAGGGTGTGAGTAGTTCGACTGGCGGCGGTTTTTGTTTTCGTTTTGCCATAAGAATCTGCGGCCTGAACACGCTTGCCAGATAGACCATGTGCTTCACGCGGACGTTGGTATTGCTGACTTGAGATGCTTCGCTACGGATTGCGCTGAATTGCGGCGCTGGAGCGAGCGGCATTTTAGCTTGCCGCTACACGTCTGCCAAACTTATCCAAGTAGTAGGTCAAGCGGCAGAGAGGCAAGCCGCAGCGCAACGCAGAGCACGCAGTTCGATCCTACAAGCAGTTGAAAAGGTAGCGCCACCTGGGTAGCACCGCTGCCCGCGTGCAGACTTGGCAGGCGACGATGTCGGCCAGCGGCTCTGACTTGCTGCCTGCACGCTGGCAGCGGTGGTGCGTACCCTGGTGGCCTGCGTTTTCCGACTCCTGCTTCTTTCTATTGGGCATTTCGCACTCCCAGCACAATTCGGCCAGACTCGCCAGGCGCAACTTGTCGGCTTCTGTGACGACGCGTTAGCATGCGTTGTCATTCTTTAGAGCAGCTTTCATTTGCGTGTACGGTGGAGCGGCGCAATGCTGATACGGTACCGCGCGCGTGAGCAAGCGGTGTGTCAAGTCTGGCGGACTGGTGCAATGGTAAAGCTTCCGCTTGCTCACGCGCGCGGTACCGTATCGCTGCGCGGACTTTGGCCCTACACCGAAGCGAAAACCGATCTAACAACGAAGGAACCAATTGATGGAACCCATCTCGCATTATTTCTATTCACATCGGCTCAAACTGCAATTCTGGGACTGGGGCACGGCGGGCAAGCCGACGTTGCTGCTGGTGCACGGCGGCTTGGATCACGCGCGCAACTGGGATTGGGTGGCGCGTGCCCTGCGCGACGACTTTCACGTCTACGCGCTTGATCTGCGCGGCCACGGCAACAGCGCCCAAGCGCCCGGCGCGCTTTACAGCATCGCCGAACACGTGCTTGACCTGTCGGCGCTGGCTGACATCATTGACGATTTTCCGCTCTACATCATCGGTCACTCGTTGGGCGGCATCATCACCTTGCATTACGCAGGCATCTTCCCCGAAAGTGTCAAAAAAGCCGTCGTTATTGAAGGACTCGGCCCGCCGCCGAATCATCGCATTCACAAACCCGCGCCCGAACGTTACCGCGAATGGATCGCGGGCGTGCGCAAGACCGAAACGCGCGACCCGCATTCTTATCCCGACTTGCAATCCGCCGTCGCGCGCATGAAAGAAGCCAACCCGCATCTCTCTGACGAAGTCGCCCAGCACCTGACCTTGCACGGCACGAATTGGAATTCGGATGGCTCGCTGGTCTGGAAGTTCGACAACTTCGCGCGCGGCTTTCCGCCCTACGGCACGAACATCGAAGACGCGCGCCAAATCTTCAGCCAGATCACCTGCCCGGTGCTGCTGTTCTGGGGCATGGAAAGCTGGGCCGCCGATCCCAGCACGGACGGGCGCGCCAACGTGATCCAAAATCACCGGCTGGTCAAAGTGGCGAACGCCGGGCATTGGGTGCATCACGATCAGTTGGATTTGTTTTTAGCCGAGACGAAGCAGTTTTTGGCGGAGGCTTGAACCGCTGCCATCCCTAACTTTCGATCAGGAGAACGAAGCATGACGCTCAACGACATTCAACATCTCTTCGCCTACACCGAATGGGCCAACGCCCTCGCGCTCGACGCGGCGGAACATCTCTCGCCCGCACAACTCACACAAGATCGCCAGATCAGTCACGGCTCGATTCTGGGCACGCTCTTGCACATGGCCGGGGCCGAATGGGTCTGGCTCGAACGTTGGCACGGACGTTCGCACATCGGCCCCGATGCCTGGGCGCGCTGGACGGTGGCGCAGTGCGGCGATGTCGCCAGCTTGCGCGCGCAATGGCAGCAAGTCGCGGCAGAACGCCAAGCCTATCTGGCCGAATTAAACGACGACGCTTTGCCGCGCGAACTCGCCTTCAAACGCATTGACGGCAGCGAGCACAGTTTGCCGTTGGGGCAACAAATGCAGCACGTCGTCAATCACGCCACATTGCATCGCGGTCAGGTCGTCGGGATGATCCGGCAATTGGGCATCACGCCGCCCGCGACCGATTTGCTGTTTTTCCTGCGTAAGCCGCAGCAATGACAAACAAAGCGCGCGGCGCGTCTGGTAAGCGTTCGCCATTGCCTGGAACACGTTTCGTGAAGCGGCGCGTGACCGGGTGTTGTACGACCTGGCCGCCTTCGTCTTGTCGCTGCGCGCCACCGCGCTCTTTTTTTGACGACCGCAATGCCGACCGGACGCAAGTTTCAAGTGGTTTATTGGCTAGGGGGACCTCTTTAATTGCAAATCGAAACCTTCCATATCTCCTAGGCTGTCAAGTAGCATCATTGGATTAGGGGCGCGGCCAGTTTCAGCAGCTTCAAACCCAGGTTGTTCCGCTAAAAGATAAAGGCTGGTTATCTTCTTTGTTACTGGTATTCTAAACGCGACCATGCCTGATGAGTCAGTGTGCTTTATGTAAGCTCCGCCATTCGAGTCCTTTAAGGTTACTTTTGCATTTGATAGTGGTTCTGAAGTGTCGGCTGCTGCTACACTTGCTGTAACAATCATGTGAATGCCGTCCCACTCAATAGACCGGATGAAGAAACTTAGTGCTAGCATTACAAGCAGTGCTAATGCGAACTGTCCAACCCCTCTCAGATCAGTCTCAGCTTTTTTTATTGTTGGTATGCCTTTAATTCTAGCTTCGACTTTTACCGGACTTTCATAGTTATCTATCAAGGCCTTTAGCTTAATTGTATCCCCTCGGTTGAGTAGCAAGGGCTGAATGACGACTTGATTGGCTTCTATATCTGGTGTTAGCTCTGTTTTTATGTCTGTTTTTACCTTCAAGTTCTCAGGTTTGCAGTCGAGCACGGTATGCGTCATTAAATTAGCGGATTGTCCAAATGAAATCGTGAGAGGCTCAGAAAAATCCTTGTCTTCGATTGGATGCCAGCCATGGTTTTTCAATTCCATTACAATCAGGTGTACTCTCTTTACCTGTCTGTCGTCGAAAAGTATCTTCACTTGATCGTTGTAATCTTGGTTAATGTCAACGACAGCCTCCTCTGAGATTACCCTATATTTGAAGCTTTTCCGCTGTCGCCACCATTGAAAAACGAATAAAACAATGGCGGCAATAAGGAAGCTGCCCGCATTGAAAGGCAGCTTGGTGAGTCTCTCTAGCCATTCCATAATATTTTCCTTTAATTTGGTTCTTGGGGCGTTTGACAGGTTTGCTGTATCGAAAATTGAGAAGCGGCTGACTGCTTGCACTTCAGAATTGATTATAGCTACTGGCAAGGATAATGAAAGGTTTAGTCTTGTCTGAATAAAAAACGGCGGGTTTGCAAACAACAACTGGCTCGCCATATACAAAGCAAGAGAAGAGAAAACACTATCCCAGATGCTACAATGCCCGCCATTATGGCAACCAAAGCTCCCAAAACAGTGTATGCGTGTCAGACCTGCGGCTATCAGTCGGCCAAGTGGCTGGGCAAGTGCCCGGATTGCAATTCGTGGAATTCGTTTGTCGAAGAACGCGAGCGTGAGACGCCCAAAACAGGCACGCCAGTATCGCGCGGCGGGTTGAAATTGCGCGAGAGCAAGCCCGTCGCCTTCAACGCCATCCCCGCGCAGGATGAGGCGCGTGAGGTCACGGGCATCGAAGAGTTCGACCGCGTGCTGGGCGGCGGCATCGTGCCGGGTTCGCTGGTGCTGATCGGCGGCGAGCCAGGCATCGGCAAGTCTACGTTGCTGTCGCAGGTAGCCGACAAACTCAGCGGAATGTATGGCAGCGTGCTGTACGTTTCGGGCGAAGAGAGCGAGCGCCAGATCAAGCTGCGCGGCGAACGGCTGGGCATTCATCCTGAGAATCTGTTTTTGCTGTCGGAAACCTCGCTCGACCGCATCTTTGACGAACTCGAGCGCCTGCAGCCCCAGGCGATCATCATTGATTCCGTCCAGACGGTTTATTCTTCAAAGCTGGAAAGCGCGCCGGGTTCGGTCTCACAGGTGCGCGAGGTCGCGGGGCAGTTGCTGATGGTGGCGAAGAACTTGACTGTGCCCATCTTCCTGATCGGCCACGTGACCAAAGAGGGCGCGATTGCCGGGCCGAAGGCGTTGGAACACATCGTGGATACAGTGTTGTATTTTGAGGGCGAGCGGCATCATAACCATCGCCTGTTGCGCGCGGCCAAGAATCGTTTTGGCGCGGCGAATGAGTTGGGCGTGTTTGAAATGACCAGCAAGGGGTTGATCGGCGTGCCCAACCCTTCGGAAGTGTTTTTGAGCGAGCGCCCGATTGGCGCGTCCGGTTCGGCGGTGATAGCGGCGATGGAAGGCACGCGGCCCATGCTGGTCGAGATTCAGGCGCTGGTCGCTTCGTCCAAATTCGGCACGGGCCGCCGCACGACGCAGGGCGTGGAGTTGAATCGCGTGGCGTTGTTGGTCGCAATGCTCGAAAAGCGCGTCGGGATGCAAGTGAGCGGCGATGACATCTTCGTCAACCTGGTCGGCGGCATCGCGCTCGATGAACCGGCGGTGGATTTGGGCATCGTGGCGGCGGTGGTGTCCAGCTTCCGCAACATCCCGCTCGATGAGCACGCGATTGTGTTTGGCGAACTCGGCTTGGCGGGCGAAGTGCGCGCGACCAGCCACGCGCAGTTGCGTTTGCGCGAAGCCATTCGCATGGGCTTCAAGCGCGTGGTGATGCCGAAAAATAACTTGAGCGGCCTGGAGCCGGATGACCGCATCGAGATTATTGGGGTGCGGTCGGTGACGGATGCGTTGGATGCGTTGTTTTGAAGCGCGTCTTCGCTTGTCGCCGTGCCTTTGGCGCGGGGCGCGAATAAGTTGACAAGCTTGCTGCTCACCAACAGAATTGCCCGCGCTCGACGATAAAAGCGGAAGGAATAATGGCAGGCTTCCGATGTTGATTCCGCGCCAAAAAGAACCGCCAAAATAAAAATACCTTCCGCTTACTCTTCAACTTGGCGAACCGTCCGCGCTTTGCTGGTCACACGCAACTTACGTCCGCTAAGGACATCCTCAATGATCATCATTTAGCTAAGGAGACGTACCCGACATGAAGCGAACCCGACAGAACCAATACGAACAACAAGTGCGCGAATTGCTCACGCGCAGCCGCCGCGAATTTTTACGCGAGGCGGGCGGTTTGACCGCTGCGGCACTGGCCGCCGGTGCCGGCGTGCCGGTGCTGGCGCAAGAAGCCAGCACCGCCCAAGGGCTAAGCGCGCCTGCCGATTTCGGCGGCGTGACCGGCGTGGCGCGCGCGGCCAAGGTCTATGAAGCGCGCGTGCAGGCCGCGACGTTTCAGAAAATACAACCATTGCCCGAACCGCTGAACAACGGCGATGAAGACCGTTATGCCAACCGCCTGGGCAATTTCTCAAAGGCGCTGCCGCATAACAATCTGGGCGAAGTGGATGCGCAGGCCTACAACAGCTTGCTCAATGCGTTGAAAACGGCCAGTCCCGATGATTTCGAACGCATCACGCTGGGCGGCAGCGTCAAATTGACCAACCCGCAGGCCGGACTGGGCATGGATATGGAAGGCCCGGACACGATGCACCTGAATCAACCGGCGGCCCCAACATTCAACAGCGCCGAAGAGGCCGGCGAGATTGCCGAAAATTATTGGATGGCCTTGCTGCGGGATGTGGCATTTGCGGATTACGACACCAGTACGTTGGCGGTGGCGGCAGTGACTGATCTGAATCGTTTCAGCGATTTTCGTGGGGCGCGCATCTCGGCGCGCACGATGCCCACACGCGGCGGCAGCGCTGGCGTGGCAGACGAGGGCGCAGCGGCGCGGCTGGCCGCTGAGGGCGAAGCAGAGCCGGAACCGCAAAACCTGGTTGAACCGGAACAAAATGTCGGGCGTGTGCCACAGCGCGCCAAGGCATTGCTGGGGCGCGTGACGACGGGGACGCTCTTTCGTGGCTTGACGCCGGGCGATTTGACCGGGCCGTACCTGTCACAGTTTATGTGGTTGGAGGCGCCGTTTGGGGCCGAAACCATCAGCCGCCGCATGCGCACAGTCAATCCGGGCGTGGATTACCTGACGACCTACAGCGCCTGGCTGAGCGCGCAAAACGGCAACGGAGTTTTTAGTTATTCCAAGGACCCGACGCCGCGCTACATCCGCAACGGGCGCGACCTGGCCGAATGGGTGCACATTGACGTGCTGTTTCAAGCGTATTTCACGGCCATGCTGATTCTGCTGGGCAGTGGCGCGCCCTTCGACAAGAACAATCCTTACGCAAAATCAAACACGCAAAACGGTTTCGGCACCTTTGGCCCGCCCCACATCGCGGCACTGGTGTGCGAAGTGGCGACGCGCGCGCTCAAAGCCGTCTGGTTCCAAAAATGGTTTGTGCATCGCCGCTTGCGCCCCGAAGAGTTTGCCGGACGCCTCCACAACCACGTCACACGCGCGGCGGTTTATCCGATTCACGCCGACATTCTAAGTTCGCCGGTGCTGACCGAAGTCAATCGCAAATACGGCACCTACTTGTTGCCGATGGCCTTTCCCGAAGGCTGTCCGACGCACCCGGCCTATGGCGCGGGCCACGCGACGGTGGCGGGCGCGTGCGTGACGATTCTGAAAGCCTGGTTTGATGAAGCGTATGTGATTCCCAATCCGGTGATAGCCGCGCCGGATGGGCTGACGCTCTTGCCCTATACCGGAGCCGGGGCGGCCTCGCTGACCGTGGGCGGCGAACTGAACAAGCTGGCCTCGAATGTCGCGATTGGCCGCAACATCGCGGGTGTGCACTGGCGTTCGGACGCCACCGAATCGCTCAAGCTGGGCGAGGCCGTGGCCATCGGCCTGTTGCAGGATTTCAAAGGCTGTTTCAACGAGAAATTCGACGGCTTCTCGTTGACGAAATTTGACGGGACGCGCGTGCTCGTCGGCTAAGTTTGCGCCTCGGCTTGGCGAACCGGGGCCAGCCAGATGGACAACCACATCTGGCTGGCCCCGAGTTTTTACTCTGGTAAGGATTAGTTTGAATTTGCCCGTAAATTCTTATTGACCCTTCTTTGAGTTTTGGCCTAGATTGCAGCCCGCAACCGAAATTTATTTTATCCACTGGCCCCTCTCACAACGTGTCCCGCTGGGCAAGTTAAGTTGAATCCCTGATCCCTTTCCGATTGGTGCTTTTGCTGAAGGAAACCAAGCGGCTTTCTTCCCTTTTATCCACTCCTTTTCTATTTCTCACAGCGCGTTATTCACCTTTGAATAGCGGATGTTTGAAGTCCGGAGGTCCCACAATGCAGTATTTCAAAATGACAGTGCTTGCGCTGGCGGTTTTGCTTGCCGGCGCGTTGTTTGTTCCAGGGCGGCGCGCGGGTGCGCAAAACCCGCTGCCCGTGGGCGAGCGGCCCACCCTGGCGCAGCATCTGAATCAGGCCGAGATCGAATCCGGCAAATATCCTTTGCCCGCCTTACTCGAAATTGGCGAAGAGATTTTCGCCGCGCGTTGGAATGCCCTCGATGGGCAAGGGCGGCCCTCTGCCACGGGGAACGGGGCGCCCACCAAACGCGACCTGCAAAACAATGTACCGTTTCTACGCACCTCGGGCCCTGACGCTTCCTCGTGCGCCGATTGTCATTCGCAGCCATTTGTCGGTGGTGCGGGCGGCTTTGTTGCAAACGTTTTTGTATTGGCACAGGTGGCTGACCCGATTGTAGATTCGGTTTCGGCGGAATTCTCCAACGAACGCAATACGCTTGGCCTGAATGGTTCCGGCGCCATTGAGATGTTGGCGCGCGAAATGACCGAAGACCTGCTTAGTTTACGGCAAACTGCGATTTTACGGGCGCGTTCGGCGGGCCGCGATATGACCATCGAACTGGTTACCAAGGGCGTCAGCTTTGGTGAACTCACGGCCAGCCCCAATGGTGTGGTCAATACGTCCAAAGTCGAAGGCGTGGACGCCGATCTAATCATCAAACCCTTTCACCAAAAAGGCGTGGTCAATTCGGTGCGCGTCTTTACGGTCAACGCCTACAACCATCATCACGGCATGGAAGCGGTCGAACGTTTCGGCAGCGGGCAAAAAGATGTCAAAGGCAATGTCATTGATACCGCCGATTTTGACGGAGATGGTGTTAAGGATGAACTGAGCGTGGGTGACATCACCGCCGCCACTCTCTTTCAAGCGGCGATGAACGTGCCAGGGCGCGTGATGTCGAGCGAGCCGACCCGGCGCGCGGCGGCCCAACGCGGCGAAGACATGTTCGGCGCCATCGGCTGCATCGAGTGCCATCGCCCGACGCTGGTGCTGCGCTCGCGGCTCTTCACCGAACCAAACCCCTACAACCCAGCGGGCAATTTGCGGCCCCAGGATGTGCAAAAACTGTTCAGTTTCGATCTGACCAGCGACATCCCCGGCCCGGCACTCGAGGCCATTCCGCAAGGGGGCGCGGTCGTGCGCGCCTTCACCGACCTGAAACGCCACGTCATTTGCGATTCGTTCGATCCGTTCTATTGCAACGAACGCAAGATTCAGAGCGGCGTGCCGACCGATCAATTCCTGACGCGCAAGTTATGGGATGTCGGCAACACTGCCCCTTACGGCCATCGCGGCGACCTGACAACGATCACTGACGCGATCATGCACCACGCCGGTGAAGCGCGCGCTTCGCGCAATAACTTCGCCGAGTTGAGCAGGACGCAGCAAGACGAGATCGTCGAATTTCTCAAACAATTGCAAATCCTGCCCAACGGCGCGCCGCGTGAAATCACCGACGTGCAATTGCGTCAATCACAGCGGCGGCAAAGTCAGTTTCAGCAATAGTTTCAGCAACAAGGTTGCCCTCAAAGCAAAACCATCAACAGGGCCGGACGCCAGTGTCAGCGTGCGGCCCTTTACGTTTAGTGGAGTTGAAGCAAAACCGGCGAACGAAAAGCCCGCAGGCTTTACTACGTTGACGAATTTGATGTGTCGCGGGTGTTCACCGACTGACACTTGCGGTGCAGCATTCGCGGGGCTCAGCCGATTGCAAACCTTCCCATGCTGACGCAGAATGCCTGCCGTTGTCGCCAGACATTGTTCGCGTCAGCACAGGCGCAAACATCACTCATCAGCAATTCGACTAACGAGGTGCTAGACCCTATGGCAGCATTCCCCAATGACATTTTCATTAGCTACAGCCACCGTGACAATTTGACCATCCCCGGCGCCAAAGGCTGGATGGACAAGTTTCACGCCTTGCTGCAAGTGCGCCTGAGCATCCATCTGGGCCGCGATCCCGTCATCTGGCGCGATGGCAAATTGACGGGCGGCGATTTCTTTGACGATGAAATCCGTGACAATCTGCTCGGCAGCAAGCTCTTGCTCTGTGTGCTCTCGCCCAGTTATCTCAACTCGAAGTATTGCGGGTTGGAGCGTGACGAGTTTTTCAAAGCCGCCGATCAGTCGCTGGGCCGCCGCATCGGCAACCGTTCGCGCTGTGTGAAGGTCATCAAGACCTACATTGAACGCGACGCGCATCCACCCGAAATGCAAGGGCTGTTGGGCTATGAACTTTGTGATTTCAACAAAGAGGAAGATCGCCCGCGCGAATACAGCCAGGATGCGCAGGGCTATCAGTATCAGGCTTACCTCGATCTGGTGGATAAGCTGGCTTGGAATCTGAGCGAAACCCTGAACGCCATCAAAACGGCGGCCCCCGCGCCGAAACTGGCGCTGGCCGAAACCAGCCACAAAGGCATCGTCTATCTCGCCGAAGCGACCGCCGACCGCCAGACCGACCGCAAGCAAGTGCAGAGCGAATTGGCCAGCCGTGGTTATCGCGTCGTGCCCGCCGAGCCGCTGCCGCGCGACAGCGCCGAGGGTTATTGCGAGGCCGTGCGCGCGCATTTGCAGGAAGCCAAACTCTCGATTCATCTGATCGGCGAAACCTACGGTTCCATTCCCGACGGCGAAGAGGAGAAGTCCATCATCTACCTGCAAAATGAATTGGCTGCCGAACAAAGCGCCCAGGCCGCGCTGGCGCGCCTGATCTGGCTGCCCAAAGATTTGCAGCCCAAAGGCGAAAAACAAACGCGCTTCCTGGATTACCTGCAAACGAACGGCGTGGCGCAACAAGGGGCTGAACTGCTGCAACGTTCGCTCACCGATCTGCTCAATCGCATTATCGAGAAGCTCGTCCCGCCCAAAGCCGCCGTGCCCAAACCCGCCACCGGGCTGGTTGATGAATTGGTGCGCATCTATTTGATCTGCGACAAACTGGATTTCCCGACGCTCAAACCGCTTGAGGATTATCTCTTCGACAAAGGTTACGAAGTCGTGCCGACGCTCAACGAAGGCGACGAGCAGCAGGTCATTCAATACCACAAAGAAATGCTGCTGGAATGCGATGCGGCGTTGCTCTATTACGGCCAGGGGAACGAATTCTGGCTGCGCATGAAGCTGGCGGATATGACGCGCAAGGTGCGGGGCTGGGGGCGCACGCGGGCGTTTCTGGCGCGCGCCATTTATCTGGCCGCCCCGGAGCAAGACGCCAAACAACGCTTCCGCACGCTCGAAGCCACGCTGCTGCCGCCCGCTTTCAATGGGTTTTCAGTGGCCGCGCTCGACCGTTTTCTGGCGGAGTTGGAAAGCGCCCGCAATGAATTGGCGCAAACCGGCGCAACCAGCCTGGGAGGTGCCCAATGAGTCAAACCGCTGAATTGTTACCGCTGAATGTGACGGACAATCCGTTTCCGGGGCTGCGGCCTTTTGAGACGGACGAATACGAATTGTTTTTCGGTCGTGACGGTCAGAGCGACGAAGTCCTGTCAAAGCTGCGCAAGTCGCATTTTGTGGCGGTCATCGGCACTTCCGGCAGCGGCAAATCTTCGCTGGTGCGCGCGGGCGTGCTGCCGGCGCTGTACAGCGGCCATCTGACCATCGCGGGGTCGCGTTGGCGCGTCGCGCTCTTTCGCCCCGGCAACAACCCCATCGGCAATCTGGCCGCCGCGCTCGACCAGCCGGATGTGCTGGGCGGCGCGGCGAGCAATGCGCCCTTTGCCCAGCGTTCCGTCGAAACGTTGTTGCGCTCCACCTCGCTCGGTTTGCTCGAAGCCGTGCGGCAGGCGCAATTGCCGCCCAACGAAAACCTGCTGATCCTGGCCGACCAATTCGAGGAACTCTTCCGCCTGAAAGACGCCACGCAATCCTCAAATAGAGTTGGTGATGAGGCCGCCGCCTTCGTCAAACTGCTGCTCGAAGCCACGCGCCAGCGCGAATTGCCGATCTATCTGGTGCTGACGATGCGCTCGGATTACCTGGGCGAAGCCGCGCAGTTTTACGGCCTGCCCGAAGCGATCAACGAAGGCCAATACCTCATCCCGCGCTTGACCGAAGACGGCTGGCGCGAAGCCATCACCGGCCCCATCACGGTCAACAGCGCGGCGATTACGCCGCCGCTGGTCAACCGCCTGCTCAACGACGCCGGGAACGATCCCAACCAATTGCCGATCCTGCAACACGCGCTGATGCGCACCTGGGAAGAGTGGCTGCACAAACGGCCCGGCCATCATCTCGCGCATCCGGCCTTTCAGCGTGGCGCGGCGCTGGATTTGTGCTGCTATGAAACCGTCGGCGGCTTTGCCAACGCGCTTTCCAACCATGCCGATGAAGCCTACGACGAATTGCCGCCCGCGTTGCAGCCGCTGGCCGAAAAGATTTTCAAATGCCTGACCGAAAAAACGCGCGACAACCGCGAAGGCCGCCGTCCCGCGACCATCCGCGAACTGTGCGCCGTCACGGGCGCCACCGAAGCCGACGTGAAAACCGTCGTCGAAACCTTCCGTCAGGAAGGCCGCTCCTTCCTGATGCCGCCCGCGTCCGAGTCACTCAAGCCGGGGACGCTGATTGACATCTCGCACGAAAGCCTGATGCGCGGCTGGCAACGCTTGCGCAAATGGGTGGAAGAGGAAGCCGAAGCCGCGCTGGTGTTGAAACGCTTGTCCGAAAACGCCGCCTTGCACGCCCAAGGCCAGCAGGATTTTTACTACCACCCGGCGTTGCAAATCGCGCTGGACTGGCGCGAACGGCAACAACCCAACGCCGCCTGGGCCGCGCATTACGGCTGCGATTTCGCCCAGGCCATGAAGTATCTGGATGACAGCCAGGCGAATAACGCGCGCGAAGAGGCCGAGTTGGCCGCCCAGCGCGCGCGCGAATTGGAAGCCGCGCAAACGCTGGCGGCGGAACGGCAACGCCGCGTGCGCTGGTTGCGAATCAGTTTGGGCGTGCTGACCCTGCTGTTATTGGCACTGGCGGGTTTGACGGGCTATGCCTTTCAACAAAAAGCCCAGGCGCAGTCGGAACGGGCAGACGCACAGCGACAAAGGGCCGAAGCCGTGCGGCTGCGCGAAGTCGCTGAAGGCTCTTTGACAAAAGTGCGCGTGTCTGAAAAGCAGGCGCAGGAAGAAAAAGAGGCCGCCCTCAAAGCGGAAGACAAGGCGCAGCAAGAAAAGCAACGCGCCGAACTGGCCTTGCTGGCGACGCGCAAAGCCGAAGCCAGCGCCGTGCAGGCTAAAAAACTGGCGCAGCATGCCGAGGCTGTGGCGAAGGATGAACGCGATAAAGCGGAAGCCGCACTGAAAGAGTCCAGCGCCCAGAAGCTGCGCGCCGAAACGGCGCTCGGCACGGTGAATGAAATTGATCGTTCCGCGCCTTACTTCCACACCATCTTCCGCGACAACTACGTCTCGGCGCTCAACAGTGTGGCTTACAGCCCCAGTGGGGAAACCATTCTGACCGGCAGCGCCAGCGGCGTGTTGTGGCTGAACCGCCACGACGGCCAGCGCACGCTCTATCGCCGTGTCGGCGCGGCGCCGGATGCGGCACTGCCGCCCGCCGTCACTGATCCGCAATCCGCGCAACACAACCCGAACGCGATCAGCGTCGTCGCCTTCGGCCATCAATCCGCCAGCGGCGCGCCCGTGAATTTTCTGGCCGCGCATCGCACCGGCGCCGTCGAGGTTTGGCGTTTGGCGGATGAGCAGTCCGCCACCTTAGAGCAGGCGGCCTTGGTGAAGCTGGCAGCGTTGCCAGGCGACAATACCGCCGTCAATTTTGCGGCCTTCAGTCTTGACGACAGTTTGGTTGTGACGGCTGGCGCTGATCGCCGGGTCCGGGTTTGGGGACTCACGTCTGGCAAGCCGGTTGCAGTTCTGCCGCCGCACCAAGGGGTGGTGAATCACGTGGCATTCAGCCCCAATGGTAAATTGCTGGCGACCGCCAGCGACGACGGCACAGCGCAAATCTGGAGCCTTGTTCCGTATTACCGGATCGCGTTATTGCGCCCCGGCCTGGAAAAAATCAATCGTGTCAACTTTAGTCCTGACGGTAAATATCTTGTGACTGCCGGGGCCGAATCGGTGGCGCGTGTTTGGAATGTGCAGACGGGCGAGAACGTCTTGCAACTGGGCGGCAAAACCGGTCATACGGCTGAACTCAACAGCGCGGTTTTCAGTCCCGACGGCAGCCAGATCGTCACGGCCAGTAAAGACCGCACCGCCCGCCTCTGGCCGGTGCGCGAGGCCTTGCGCAGCCGTGAACGGCGCAACAATCCCAGCCCCTTGCCCGGCATGGTCGAAGTCAATGGCGTGCTGGTTCCGAGCGGCGAGGCGGCGGCGGACGCCCTGGCCCAGACGGTGGAACTGCCGGAAGTGCAAAGCCTCGTGCTGGAAGGGCACGATGCCGATGTGACCAACGCCAGTTTCAGTCCGGATGGCAAATGGGTTTTTACCATCAGCCAGGATCGCACGGCGCGCGTTTGGCAAGCGCTGACAGTGGGGGGCCGGAAAGCCGGCGAGGTGCTGGCCGTGTTGCGCGGCCACATCGGCCCCGTGACCAGCCTGGATTTCAATGCGCGGGACAAGCACCTCGTGACGGCCAGTACGGATCGCACCGTGCGCGTTTGGGATCTCGCGGCGCTGGGCGATTTGCGCATCAACGCGGAGGTGCAGGTGGACAATGAAAAATATGGCGGCAATTGCCCGGTCACGTTCAAAATCGCGGGCCGCGTGCGGGTCGAAGGCGGCGCGGGCGCCGTCAAGTATCAATTCATCACGAGCGAAGGCGAACTGGGCCGCCCGCAAACCTTGAATTTCGACGCGCCAGGGGTCAAAGAAATCAGCGAGACATGGTCTTTTAACCGTTCGGCACCCAACGCCTGGCTGGCCTTCAAAATACTCGAACCCACCCAGCTTGAATCGGCGCACGTGCCCGTCAGCGTGCGTTGCACAAACTATGAGCGTGCCACCACGTCAGCGCCGCCGCCCGCTGAAGCGCTGACGGTCGAGGTCTTGCAACAGATCATGCCGCGCGCGTCAAAAGACAGACTGGCGCTTTATCTGCCTTATCTGCAACAGTCCTTCACGGAATTCAAAATCAATACCCCGGCGCGCCAAGCGGCTTTCCTCGCGCAGCTTGCTCATGAATCCGGCGAGTTGCGTTACATGGAAGAACCTTGGGGGCCAACCGCTAGTCAGTTGCGCTATGAGCCGCCCAGCGATTTAGCCACGCGGCTGGGCAATACCCAGCCAGGCGATGGCCAACGCTTCAAAGGGCGCGGCCCTTTCCAAATCGTCGGGCGCGCCAATTACCAAAAATACGGCCAGGCGCTGGGTCTTGATTTGCTCGGTCAACCTGACTTGGCCGCCACGTCCGCCGTGGTCTTCCGCACGGCGGGTTATTTTTGGCAATCCCAAGGTCTCAATGAATTGGCCGAACAGCAGGACTTTCCGCAAATCACTCGCCGTATCAACGGCGGTCTCAATGGGCTGGCGGAACGCACCCGTTATTACAATATCGCCAAGCAGGTGCTGGGCGTCAGCGACCGCGCCGACCAGAAACAAGCGAAGTGAGCCGCGCCGGACTATGCTGTTCGATCTGATCATCGAAAACGCGCAGGTGCTGGACGGTACCGGCCAACCGGCCTATCCGGCGCGGCTCGCCATCAAACAACAGCGCATCGCCGCGTTGGGCGCATTCTCCGGCCCGGCCCGCCAGACGCTCGACGCGCGTGGTCTCACCGTCATGCCCGGCCTGATTGATCCGCATTCGCACGCCGATCTGTTGTTGCCGCTGCCGCCCGCCAAACAGGCCGAATTGCTGCGTGGCAAACTCGCCCAAGGCATCACCACCACGATCATTGGCAATTGCGGTCTGGGTTGCGCGCCGCTCGCCAACGCCGAGGCCGAAACCATTCTGCGCGCCGTCAACGCCTGGATGACGCCGCAGCAAGTGGACTGGAACTGGCGCACGACCGGCGAATACCTCGACCGCCTTGCCGCGAACGGCCTGGCGCTCAACATCGCCACGCTCGCGCCGCACGGCCCGATTCGCATCTCGGCAATGGGCTTGGCGAAGGGGCCGCCCTCGCGCCGCCAGTTGCAACAGATGCGCAAACTGGTCGAGCAAGCCATGCGCGACGGCGCGCTGGGCCTGTCCACCGGACTGATTTATCCGCCTGGGATGTATTCCGCCCCAGAGGAATTGCAGGCGCTGGCCGAGGTCGTACACGCGCACGGTGGGCTTTACACCAGCCACATTCGCGGTTCGAGCGAGTTGCTCATCCCGGCGGTCAAAGAGTTGCTGGCAGTCGGCCAGACGACCGGCGTGCGCATTCACCATTCGCACAACGAAGCCGTGGGCCGCGCGCACTGGCCCAAGATCGCGCGCGTGCTGGCGCTGGAAGAACAAGCCGAACGCGAGGGCGTGCGCATCAGCTTCGATATGTTCCCTTACACGGCGGCGGCGACGATGATGATCGCCCTCTATCCGCCCTGGGCGTTGGAAGGCGGCGTGGATTGTTTGGTGGAACGACTGCAAGATTTGAAAACGCGCCAACGCATTGCCCGCGACATCGAACGGGTGAAACCATCATGGCCCGCCTGGAAGCCCAACGGCTGGCCGCACAATCTGGTGCGCGCGACCGGTTGGGCGGCGATTCGCATCGGCTATGTCGCATCAAGGCGCAACAAACGTTTTGAAAACCGCAGCCTGCTGGAACTGGCGCAACTGACGGGCAAGACGCCCTTCGACGCGATTTCAGATTTGATCGTCGCCGAGCGCGGGCAAGTCTCGATGTTGATTTTTGAAGTGTCGGGCGAACGCGAACAGCGCGACCTGCTCGCCCAATACGCGCGGCATCGGCTCTGCGCCTTTTGCACCGACGCCGAAGAATACGGACGCGGCTTGCCACATCCGGCGGCGTATGGCGCAATGGCGCGCATCCTCTCCAAGTTCGTGCGCGAAGATAGCGTGCTGACCTGGCCCGAAGCGGTGCGCAAGATGACGTCGTATCCGGCGGCGCTGTTTGGTTTGAAAGATCGTGGCGTGATCCGGCCCGGTGCGTATGCTGATCTGGTGTTATGCGATCCGTCGCGAGTGCGCGACCGGGCCAGCTTCGACAGGCCGCGCCAATTGGCCGCCGGGATTGAAACCGTGCTGGTCAATGGGCAGGTTACCTACGCGCGTGGCATGAAGCAGCCGCATTTGGCGGGAACGGTGATCAAACGGCAGTCGTAGCGCAACCTGCCGAGCATTCGTTTCTACACAAGTCTGACGCTCTGTGTCTTTGCCCTGAAAGGGCGTAATTCAATAGCCGTGGGCAACGCCCACGGTAGGCCGTCAGCAGGTTCTACGGCCCTGAAGGGGCCGGACTCGACGTCGAATGCGGCCCCGGCAGGGCCGA